>CAQNVT010000082.1 GCA_948844705.1 uncultured Dorea sp. | reverse complement strand
TCTCCTATTAACCATGCAAAAACCCCGCAGTCAATATCCGCGGGGTTTTTCTTTATCGGCTAGGCCGTGAATTGTAACAGAGCAAGATGGATTTATAATAGCGGCCCCATAATATTCGCCGTAGTCGTGGTATCTACGATTCCCAGATATGAGAAGATCGTGAAGGATATCTGCAGTTTAAACAAGGTTTTGTAATTATTAAAATTGATCTGAAAATAACCCTTCAGAAATTTAATTCTCATATAAGCCAGTACGTGATATTTCGTACTTATTGCCAGCCATCTGCTTTTCTTGCTGCTCGATCATTTTGGTTTCGGAACGATCCGGAGTGGTCTCCCTGCCGGGATTTCTGGCGGTCCGCTATGAGTGCTCTGCACTTCGGTATATTACGGCGGTAATTATTGCGGTGCTGATGATTCCATACAGCGTATCGGTGCTTAAGGGAATCGCAGACGGCTTCGAGGTACTGGCAGGTGTACCGTATACCTATGGAGTCATCATTCTCTGCGGCGTTGCGATCCTTTATCTGATGTTCAGCGGTTACTGGGGCGTTGCCATAACGGATATGGTACAGGGGATCCTGATCGCTCTGGGAATGGTTCTGTTATGTATCTTTGTGGTACGGAAGGCAGGAGGACTTACCAGCATGTTTGCGGCGGCGACCCAGAGTGCGCCGGAGCGGATGACGAATCATCCCGGGTTGTACGGAAATATCGCGAACTGCCTGTCTGTCGCGTGGGTGTGGCAGCTGGTCGCGTTCGGGCAACCGCAGCTTGTTACGAAGTTTATGGGACTTAAGGACAGCCGTACAGTGGGAACGATCGTGCGGGTCAGCGTACCGTGGATTGGAATCTTCTTAACCTGCAGCGGGCTGATTGCCATCGGCGGGATGGCGCTTTTGGGACCGGGAGTAGAGAATCCGGATTCTATCGCGCCGGCGCTGGCATTTTATTCAGGCAGTACAATTATACAGGCATTGTTCCTGATTGCTGCGGTGGCGGCAGGGCTGTCCACGCTGGTATCGCTGGTACTGACCTCGTCTATGGCGCTGACCCGTGATATCTACCAGGATGGTCTCCTGGCAGCAAAGGGGAAAACACTGGAAGGGAAGAAGTCCATCAATATTTCCCGTATCATTACGGTGATTGTGCTGCTGATATCGGGATATATGGCGCTGGATCCATGGGATTTTGTATGGGAGATGTCCACCATGGCGGCAGGGACGATGGGGGCTGCATTCGTGGCGGCAACGTTCGTAGGGCTGTACTGGAAGGGAACAACGAAGGCAGGGGCAGTCGTATCGGTGATATCCGGAACGACTGTAACCCTGATATGGTACAGAGCAGGCCTTACCTACATCGTACATCCGTTCCTTCCGGGCATGGTAGTATCGATTGTCTTATTGTTTGTTGTTTCTAAATTTACGGGAAAGCTTTCACAGCATACGGTGGATATGTTCTTTAAAAAGAACATAAAGGCATAGCCCCTTTCTTTCTCATTTGATAAAATATGAAGGGATCGTATCGGAAAGGGTACGATCCTTTCAGAAGTTATGATATAATATTCGGAAAGCTGTTTATTTTCAGAAAGACAGGAGGAATATTCGTATGATGTACAACCCTCAGCTTGAAACCTTTATCTGCGTTGTGGACTCCGGGAGCTTCAGCAAAGCCGCGGAGAAGCTGTATATCACGCCGCCTGCAGTGATCAAGCAGATAAATTCCCTGGAAAACAGTCTGGAGATTAAGCTGTTTGAGCGTACTCACAGAGGGCTTCTCCTGACAGATGCGGGAAGATCTATGTACCACAGGATGCAAAATATGTGATTCAATACAGCAGAGATTCCGTGATCAGGGCAAAAGAAGCGTCGGGAAGAGAAGAAGAGATTATCCGTATCGGTGTTTCGCCAATGACGCCGCCTCAGGTATTTATGACATTATGGCCGAAGATTCAGGTGTACTGTCCGGGAATAAAGCTTAAAATGGTTCCTTTTGAAAATACTCCGGAGAATGCAAGGGAGATCTTTGGGAATCTGGAGCAGAATATAGATGTCGTCGCAGGGATTTTCGATGATACGATGCTTCAATTAAGAAGATGCAGCGGGTTTAAAATATCGGAAGAGCGCTTCTGCTGTGCCGTGGCGCTTCAGCACAGGCTGGCCGTGAAGGAAAAGCTGACCTTCCGTGATCTGTACGGAGAGAATCTGCTGCTTATGCGGCGGGGATGGAGCGGGCGCGTTGACAGTCTGCGGGATGAATTATACAGGAAGCACCCGCAGATCCATGTGACAGACTTTGAATTTTATAATGTGGAGGTATTTAACCGCTGCGAGAACAGCAATGATGTCCTTCTGGCAATCAAAAACTGGGAAAGTGTACATCCTCTTATGAAGATCATACCGGTAGAATGGGATTGCAGTATTCCGTTCGGCCTTTTATATGCGCCCGAGCCGTCAAAAAAGGTGCGAAGACTGTTATCGGCCATAGAAAAGGTGGTCGGGGAGATATAACCTGCAAGGAGGAAAATAATTGGAACAATTACTTGAAAAGGTACAGGATGTGGTATATCAGGTAAACCAGGTTGTTTATGGAAAAAGAGAGCAGATATGTGAAATGATGGCGGCGTTCATAGGAGGCGGCCATATTCTGCTGGAGGATATTCCGGGTGTGGGCAAGACAACGCTGGCGGTTGCATTTTCCAGAGCGATACAGCTTGAATATAAGAGAGTCCAGTTTACCCCGGATGTCCTTCCGTCTGACCTTACCGGATTTTCCGCCTATCAGAGAGGAAGAGAGGAGTTTGTGTATCAGCCGGGAAATGTATTTTGTAATTTGCTGCTGGCAGACGAGCTGAACCGGACGTCTCCGAAGACACAGTCGGCTCTTTTGGAGGTTATGGAGGAGCAGAAGGTGACCGTGGAGGGAGTGACAAGAAATGTACCGCTGCCGTTCCTTGTGATCGCTACGCAGAACCCGTTCGGGAATGCCGGAACGCAGATGCTTCCCGAGGCACAGATCGACCGGTTTATGATCAGCCTGTCAATCGGCTCCCCGGATTATGAGAGCGAGCTGGAGATGGCAAAGGACATTGACAGCGGCAGGAGGCTTGAGCGTATCCGTCCGGTTATGGATGCGGAGATGCTGATCCTTCTCGGCATGTCGGTTTGTGTGTGTTATTTTAGAAGGCGGATACAGATTGGTTTTTCTCAGAAGCATATAGCTGCAGAACGGGCAGAATATCTGGAATGTCCTTTCCAGGTCGAAAACAGGGGAGTGCTTCCGGTTACCCGGGTTGCCACAAAGACATGTGTGGTCAGTGTGAGAGGGGAGATTTATTCTCCCCTCCCTGATTCTATCCAATTACTAATTTATATATTTCGTCAACTGTTTTTTCAGGGTTCTTAGAAATTATATTGTACATTAAATCCAGTTCCTCAGGTTCCGTTTCAAGCTCGTCTGCTATGACGGATAAAGATTTATTTTTTGCACATTTTTTCTGAATCAGAGAGATACGTTCTGTTAATTTTGTTTTCTCTTTTACAATTTCGGTCTCTTTTTCTACGGCTTCTTCTACAGCCTTCTCTACAGCCTTTTCTACAGCCTCTTCTACAGCTTTCTCTACAGCTTTTTCGGTTTCTTCTTTGAGCTTCCGGTCGAATTTTTCCTGTACGATTTCCATAAAAATATCACTCATACCATTTACCTCCTTGAATGTTTTTTGATTTGCACGCATAATTGTTTCATCCATAGAAAACCTCCTATTCATTTTTTGGAGCCTTTCTATTTACCTTTCAAAAAGCTCCTGCTTATTTGGATAAAAGCACGGATTTTCTGAAAGGGCAGGGAAGGTTTCCCATGCGTTGAGATGCCATAGATATATCGGAATCAGATATTCAGATATAATTGAACTTTAGAAAATATGCTTTTCTTGATTTTATCATACTGTTATACAGGTGTTCAAGAATTTTTTTGATTTAAGTTTTTCTTATAACAAATCCCTGAAATAAAATAGATGTAAAACTGCCTCCAATGGTGTATACTGTAGATGAAATCTCCAGAATAACAGAATGTGGGGAAGAAAGATTACAGGACAGGGAGGTATGCCATGATGTACGGCAGTTTTACATTTTCTGAGATAGAATATATCAGGCCGGATTTTCAGAAAATCATGAAGAGTGCGGGAGAGCTTAAGGAGAGGATCAGTAAAGCCGGAAGCTACGGGGAGGTAAAGGCGTGTCTGAAGGATATGGAGGAGATGACGGGGCACATGTCCACTATGTCTACGATTGCAAGTATCCGCCATACCCTGGATACGAGGGATGAATTTTACGAGAAGGAAAATGAGTATATCAATGATATCATGCCTCAGGTTATGCCGTCGCTCCTTGCAGTGAGCGAGGCGTTTATGGATTCTTCCTACCGCGGGCAGTTAGAGGAGGAGTACGGAAAGCAGCTGTTTGTTTCCATGGAGCTTCAGAAGAAGCGGTTCTGCGAAAAGAACATTCCGCTTATGCAGCGGGAGGCGCAGCTTACAAATGAATACCAGAAGATCATGGCGACGGCGGAGATTCCGTTTCTGGGGGAAACAAGGAACCTGTACGGGCTTCAGACGTTTTTCGGGCATGAGGACCGGAAGGTACGTGCCGCGGCTTACAAGGCGTATTCGGAATTCTATCACGGGAAGGAAGAAAGACTGGAGGAAATCTGGGATGAGTTAATCCGGATCCGGAATGAGATGGGAAGGAATCTCGGCTATGAGAATTTTATTCCGGTGGGATATATGCAGCAGGGACGTACGGATTACGGCGCTTCGGAGGTGGCCAGTTTCCGGCATCAGGTAAGGGAAGAGGCGGTGCCGGTATGTGAGGAGCTCTACAGGTGCCAGCGGGAGCGGCTTGGCGTGGATACACTTATGGCATATGATGAGAAGAGAGTTTTTCCGGACGGCAATGCCGTTCCAATGGGCGATGAGGAATTTATGGTCTCGCAGGCACAGAAGATGTATCATGACATGAGCGAAGAGACCGGTGAGTTTATTGATTTTATGATCGGCCATGAGCTTATGGATCTTGTAAATAAGCCGGGGAAGGCATCTACAGGGTATATGACTTCTCTTTTGGATTACAAGGCTCCGTTTGTATTTTCCTGCTTTAACCATACGATATTTGACATGCAGGTATTAAGCCATGAGCTGGGCCATGCATTTGCCGGCTATAGGGCGATGAGGAGCCAGCCAGTCTCAGCGTATTATGACGTGTCTACGGATATTGCGGAGATTCATTCCATGGGCATGGAGCAGTTTGCCTATAAGTATGCGGAGCAGTTTTTCGGAGAGCAGGCGGACAAGTACCGGGCGGCTCATCTTCAGGAGGCGGTTACCTTTATTCCTTTTGGAACGGCGGTGGATGAGTTCCAGCATATTTGCTATGAGAACCCGGAGCTTTCGCCGAAGGAGCGTACTCTGGAATGGAAGAAGCTGGAGGAGATCTACATGCCGTGGAGAAGGTATGATGCAGATGATTTCTTTGACAGAGGGGGATACTGGTATCATAAGCTTCATATTTTCCTGTATCCGTTTTACTATATTAATTATGTTCTTACGACGATGGGGGCGCTTGAATTTGCGGCGAAGAACGTGGAGGATCACGAAAAAGCGTGGGAGAATTATCTGAAGCTTTGTGAATGCGGCGGCAGCATGAGCTATCTTGAGACGCTCCGGTATGCGGACCTGTCAGTTCCCTTTGAGGAAGGAAGCGTGGGAAAAGCAATGGAATACGTAAGGAAGGTGATGAGGCTTTGAATTATGAGGGACAGATATGCCGGACACCGATGGAGCGGGGCTCCTATATGCTTCCGGTGGCGGTGGGGTGCTCATACAACCGATGCAAATTCTGTATGCTGTTTAAGCATCTGAAATACAGGGAGCTTCCGCTTGAACAGATCGGGGAGGAATTAAAAAGAGTGCAGAGCGTAGGAGGCTCTCCGAAAAGAATCTTCCTTGGAGACGGCAATGCCTTCGGCCTTGAGACAGAGAAGCTTCTCAGGATACTTCAGATGGTAAGAAGCAGTTTTCCGGATTTTGAAGAGGTGAATATGGATGCGACCGTGACAAATATCCGGATGAAAAGTGACGAGGAGCTTAAGGCGCTTTACGGCGCAGGAGTGAGGCATCTTTATCTCGGTATTGAGAGCGGGCTTGACGATGTGCTGAAATTTATGGACAAGGATCATAATCTTTCTGAGGTATATGAAGCGATCGCGCGTATCCAGGCGGCAGGCATGATCTACGATGCCCGCATGATGACAGGGGTTGCCGGAAAAGGCCGGGGACAGGAGAATGCAGAGCAGACTGCAGAATTTTTTAACAGGACAAGGCCGTCGAGGATCGTGAATTTTTCTATGTTTTTGCATAAGGAGGCGCCGCTTTACCGGGAGATCGAGGCGGGGAATTTTGTGCCGGCCAGCGAGCTTGAAAATCTTGAGGAGGAGAAACGCCTCCTTGAGCTTCTTACGGCAGAATCCCTGGAATATGACGGCTTTCATGATTTTATAGAATACAGAGTCCGGGGGACGCTTCCGGGGGATAAAGAGCGGATGCTTGAATCTCTTCAAAAATGTATCGGGAAATACTTGACAAAGGAAGAAGTTATTGCTATTATTTAAAAACAGAACGCACTCTGTTTTTGAAAATAAAAAGAAAAGAGGTGCAGCATGCAGAGGGTATATTCATTAATCGTTAATAATGATCCGGGTGTGTTAAGCCGTATATCCGGTTTGTTCAGCCGGAGGGGCTACAGTATCGACAGTATTACCGCCGGCGTGACGGCAGATCCGAGGTTTACGCGGATTACCATTGTCGGGAGCGGCGACGAGCTGATTCTTGCCCAGATTGAGAAGCAGGTAAGGAAGCTTGAGGATGTCATCAAAATTAAGGTACTTGCCCCGGAGGATTCCGTATACAGGGAGCTTATGTTGGTGAAGATCCGCGCGGATGCGGCGCAGAGGGCGGAGGCTATCTCGATCGCAGACATTTTCCGTGCGAAGATCGTTGATGTTGAGAAGGAATCGCTCATGATCGAGCTTACGGGAAATCAATCCAAGCTTGAGGCGTTTCTTAATCTTCTGGATGGCTTTGAGATCCTGGAGCTTGCAAGGACCGGTATCACGGGGCTTAAGAGAGGGATCAAGGATGTCACGTACCTTGATTGATTGCAGCGGTAAAAATTAAATTTACATAAATGAAAGTAGGAGGAATGTTAAAATGGCAAAAATTTATTATCAGGAAGATTGTAACTTATCTTTACTGGAGGGAAAGACGATCGCAGTGATCGGATACGGAAGCCAGGGACATGCACATGCCCTGAATGCAAAGGAATCCGGCTGCCATGTAATCATCGGTCTTTATGAGGGGAGCAAATCCTGGGCAAAGGCTGAGGCACAGGGCTTTGAGGTTTACACGGCGGCAGAGGCTGCAAAGAAGGCCGATATCATCATGATCCTTATCAATGACGAATTGCAGGCAAATATGTACAAGAAGGATATCGCACCGAACCTTGAGGAAGGCAACATGTTAATGTTCGCTCACGGTTTTGCGATTCATTTCGGACAGATCGTACCGCCGGCAGGTGTTGACGTTACAATGATCGCTCCAAAGGGACCGGGACATACGGTAAGAAGCGAGTATCAGGCAGGAAAGGGTGTTCCGTGTCTGGTAGCGGTAGAGCAGGATGCATCCGGCAAGGCGCTTGACATGGCGCTGGCATATGCACTTGCAATCGGCGGAGCAAGAGCGGGTGTTCTTGAGACGGATTTCAGAACAGAGACAGAGACAGACCTCTTCGGTGAGCAGGCAGTTCTTTGCGGCGGCGTATGCGCACTGATGCAGGCAGGTTTTGAGACACTGGTTGAGGCCGGATATGATCCGAGAAATGCTTACTTTGAGTGTATCCATGAGATGAAGCTGATCGTAGACCTTATCTACCAGTCAGGCTTTGCAGGAATGAGATATTCCATCTCCAATACGGCGGAGTACGGTGATTATATCACAGGACCGAAGATCATTACAGAGGATACAAAGAAGGCTATGAAGAAGATCCTTTCCGATATCCAGGACGGAAGCTTCGCAAAGGAGTGGCTGACAGAGAACAAGGTCGGCGCACCGCACTTCCGCGCAATGAGAAGAAATGCTGCAGAGCATGAGTGTGAGAAGATCGGCGAGGAGCTTCGTAAGCTGTACAGCTGGAGCGACGAGGATAAGCTGGTTAACAACTAAGCGGAAAACAAAATAAAGAAAAAAAGACATCCACATGACGGAATGGATGTCTCCTTTTATGTTTTCTATTAAGAAATCGCGTTGACAGCTTTTGTTAAGCGGGAAATCTTTCTTGAGCATGTATTCTTGTGATATACGCCCTTGCTTCCGGCTTTGTTAATCTCAACGATCGCAGCCTTAAGTGCTTCTGCAGCTACAGCAGCATCCTTGTTAGCTACAGCTGTCTCGACTTTTTTTACATAAGTCTTTACTTTTGATTTGATAGCTTTATTTCTTGCAGCTTTTGTTTCGTTTACCAAGATTCTCTTCTTTGCAGATTTGATATTAGCCAATTTGTCCACCTCCAATATCTCATATTTCGATTTTTCTTATCGATTCCTGATTCGTTAGAGCCGGACACGGACGTTCTAACGAAACATACGCATTTATTTTAGTCCAAGGGAGTTGTTCTGTCAATACATATTTCTTGAAATATTGTAAAAACTACAGTAAAGCATATTTACAGGCAGGGAGAGATGTAAGATGGTGGAGAAGTATAGTATCAGGACGGATCTGGCTCTGGAGCAGAAGGAGAGATTTGAGTCGGATCAGGTTGAGGTGCAGGGTGTTGTGCTCACGGAAGAGGTGGATGAGGAACGGGAGATCAAGGTCACTACGGTGAAGATCGAGACAGAGAACGGGGCCAGGGTAATGCGGAAGCCGGTGGGAACTTACATTACGATGGAGGCTCCGAATATGGCAGTACCGGATGAGGACTATCACAGGGAGATCTCGGCGGAGCTTAAGAAATTTCTGGAGCGTTTCCTGGAGGACGATAAGAAGGATTATTCGGTGCTTGTCGTGGGGCTCGGAAACCGGAAGGTAACGCCGGATGCCCTGGGGCCGTATGTGGTGGATAACTTGAATATCACCAGACATATTGTAAAGGAATACGGAAAATATGCCATGGGCAAGGAGCATGCAAGGCTTGTGAGCGCCATCGTGCCGGGAGTGATGGGACAGACAGGAATGGAGACGGTGGAGATTATCAGAGGGGTTGTAAGCGAGACAAAACCGGATTTTATCATTGCGATCGACGCATTGGCGGCAAGAAGTTCGAAAAGATTGAACCGGACGATTCAGATCGCGGATACGGGAATCAATCCGGGATCGGGTGTGGGCAACCACAGGAATGCGATCACCGAGGAGACGGTCGGAGTGCCGGTGCTTGCCATAGGCGTTCCTACGGTGGTGGATGCGGCGACGATCGTCAATGATACGATGGAGAATTTTATCGCGGCTCTTGAGGAATCGGAGTCGTTGAAGGGAGTAGGTGTTGTGATGCAGGGATACAGCGCCGCGGAGAAGTATGAGCTGGTGAAGGAGCTGATCTCACCGCATCTGAACGGGCTTTTCGTAACTCCGAAGGATATTGATGAGACGGTGAAGCGTATCAGCTATACCATATCGGAGTCTCTGAATATGCTGTTTTCGGGAGAGGTTGCGTAAGCAGGCGGATTTTGAAGAAGGACATGCACATAATGAGAAGGCTTCCGTCATATAGTGTTAAGACGAAAAAAATGACGGAGTGATAAGTTGAAAAACGGACAGAGGATCAGCAGGATCCTTATGGCGGTTACCGGAGGCGTACTTGTATTATATATAGTGATCAGTATGGGTGCAGGAGTCGGTCTTAAGGGAATGGAACGGCTCCTGGCAGGGCCGAATAAGCTGCTTCTCGGCCATGTACAGGAGGTATATCTTACCGGATTTTCCTATACCTCTAAAAGGCACCATGTCCCGGCAGGAGAGTGGGTGGCGGAAAAGGCTATGGAGCTGATCCCTCTCGGAACCTATGTAAAGGAAAAGGAGGGGGCGGATACGGATATTGAGGATATGGCAACCTATGAGATGATCCTTAAAAGACAGGCAAATGATGAAAATGCGGTGGATGAAAACGGGAAGCTTATCGGGGAGGCCAAGGAAGAGCCCAGTGTGCAGACCGCGGCAGGCAGTATCGATCTTTCCATAGAAAAGCTTAAGAATTACGAATATCTGGTGGGAAATTTTTATACGATTGACAGTACGACGATGACAAGTCCGGAGGAGTTGGATGCAGAGGCTCTTCTTGCCAGGGATCTGAGGATCGATAAGGAGACAAAGGGACCGAAGGTCCTTATTTACCATACCCATTCCCAGGAGGCATTTGCAGATTCCGTTCCGGGTGATACGTCTACGACGATTGTCGGGGTAGGTACATATCTTACCGAGCTCTTAAATGCGCGGGGGATCGAGACGATACATCATGAGGGTGTTTATGACCTGATAGACGGCGAGCTTGACAGAAGCAAGGCGTATGATCTGGCAGAGCCGGAGGTACGGAAGATACTGGAAGAAAACCCAGGCATAGAGGTTTTGATAGACCTGCACAGGGACGGTGTGGCAGAAGGTACTCATCTCGTGACAGAGATAAACGGGAAGCCTACGGCGCAGATCATGTTTTTCAACGGCCTTAGCAGAACGAAGGCAAACGGAGATATCGATTACCTGTATAATCCTTATATTCAGGATAATCTTGCATTCTCTCTGCAGATGCAGCTTAAGGCGGCGGAGTTGTATCCGGGCTTTACGAGGCATATTTATTTAAGAGGGTATTGCTACAATATGAATATCATGCCGAAGACGCTGTTAATTGAGGCGGGAGCACAGACAAATACGGTGGAGGAGATGAGAAATGCAATGGAGGTTCTGGCAGACACACTAGATAAGGTATTAACTCCTTAAAATATATTTGATTCGCACCATATTTTGTGCTAAGATAAATGCAGTATGGATAAGTGGAAGGATTGGAAGAAATGGCAAAGAAGACTACATATGATGCTGACAGTATTGCAATATTGGAGGGGCTTGAGGCAGTCCGCAAACGGCCGGGCATGTATATCGGGAGTGTGTCCACCAAGGGACTGAATCATCTGATCTATGAGATCGTGGACAACGCAGTAGACGAGCATCTGGCAGGCTTTTGTACGGAGATAAGGGTGACGCTGGAGCGCGACGGCTCTGCGACGGTATCGGATAACGGCCGGGGTGTGCCTGTGGATATGCATGCAAAGGGAGTGTCTGCGGAGCGTATTGTGTATACGACGCTTCATGCGGGCGGTAAGTTTGATGATTCTGTATATAAGACCAGCGGCGGACTTCACGGTGTAGGTTCTTCGGTGGTAAACGCATTGTCTTCCTATATGGACGTTGAGGTGAGCCGTGACGGGTATATCCATCATGACAGATATGAAAGAGGCATTCCGGTCATCGAGCTCGAGGAGGGACTGCTTCCGAAGCTTGGCAGGACGAGAAAGACCGGTACGAAGATTAACTTCCTGCCGGATGATACGATATTTGAAAAGACAAAATTCCGTGCGGATGAAGTGAAGAGCCGCATGCATGAGACAACCTATCTGAATCCGGAGCTTACGATCATATTCGAGGATATGAGAGAGGGCAGCAAGGAGCGGATCGTCTATCATGAGCCGGACGGGATCCTGGGCTTTATCAAGGATCTGAATTCAAAAAAGGAGGCCGTGCATGATCCGGTTTATTTTAAGGGAGAGGCAGAGGGCATCGAGGTAGAAGCGGCCTTCCAGTATGTAAATGAATTTCATGAAAATGTACTTGGCTTCTGCAACAATATTTATAACGGTGAGGGCGGTACGCACCTGACCGGATTCAAGACCACATTTACGACGGTTATCAATCAATATGCGAGAGAGCTTGGTATTTTGAAGGAGAAGGATGCAAACTTTACGGGTGCGGATGTAAGAAACGGTATGACGGCGATCATCTCGATCAAGCATCCGGACCCGAGATTTGAGGGGCAGACGAAAACGAAGCTTGATAATCCGGATGCGGCGAAGGCCGTGAGCAAGGTGGCAGGCGACGAGATCGTCCGTTATTTTGACCGGAATCTTGACAATTTAAAAAAGGTGATCGGCTGCGCGGAGAAGGCCGCAAAGATCCGCAGGACCGAGGAGAAGGCCAAGACGAATCTTCTGACGAAGCAGAAATATTCCTTTGACAGCAACGGAAAGCTTGCGAACTGTGAGAGCCGGGATGCGAAGAACTGCGAGATATTTATCGTCGAGGGAGATTCTGCCGGCGGCTCTGCCAAGACTGCGAGAAACCGAATGTACCAGGCGATCCTTCCGATCCGGGGAAAGATACTTAATGTAGAAAAGGCGAGTATTGACAAGATTCTTGCCAACGCGGAGATCAAGACGATGATTAATGCCTTCGGATGTGGATTTTCAGAGGGCTACGGCAATGATTTTGATATTTCGAAGCTCCGGTATGACAAGATCATTATCATGGCGGATGCGGACGTAGACGGCGCACACATTTCTACGCTGCTGCTTACGCTGTTCTACCGTTTTATGCCGGAGCTCATCTATGAGGGACATGTTTATATTGCCATGCCGCCTCTTTATAAAGCCATGCCGAAAAGAATGGTAGTGATTTATGCCTGATTCCCTCATTGGTTCCGTCGTTCATGTTAACGAACAGAGGTTCCCAATCCTCTCCCAACGCGCTGCCGTCGACTGCATAACCGTGGTTTTGTGAAGTAACGTAGCATGTGTCTGTTCCGACCATGCGCACCGGCTGGTTATGGCTGCGGTGGCCATATTTCAATTTGTATGTAGTGGCGCCGGCTGCCTTTGCAAGCAACTGGTTACCCATGCATATGCCACAAATCGGCTTGCATGTAGCCATGGCCTTGCGGATGTTTTCCACTGTGACGGTGGCGAAATCCGGGTTTCCGGGGCCATTGGATATAAACAGCCCGTCAAACGGAATCTGGTTAAAGTCATAGTCCCAGGGGACCCTGACAACCTTCACTCCGCGGCGGGTGAGACATCTGATAATATTGAATTTTGTGCCGCAGTCAACCAGCACCACAGTGCGACCTCCCTCTCCATGCACCTCAGGCTCACGGCAGCTGACCTTGGCAATCAGGTTTTCGGCATTGGGGTCGTCGAAATCAACCTCATCGGGGCTTTCAAAATAGATTTTCCCCAACATGGAGCCTTTTTCGCGAAGATGCTTCGTGAGTGCACGGGTGTCAATGCCATATAAACCGGGGATTTTCTCAGCACGCGCCCCTCGTCCGGTCTGTCCAGCCCGCCGATTAAATGTAAAAGCGTTGATTTTCCCGAGCCCGAAC
>CAQNVT010000081.1 GCA_948844705.1 uncultured Dorea sp. | reverse complement strand
GTCAGCTCATCGAATTTTGCCCTCGTGAGCGTCATGTCAAAGTGGAGCGGCCCGCTCTCGTTCATGCTGATGAACGGAAGGTTGATGTTGGTAGTCGTCGCGGAAGAAAGCTCCTTTTTCGCCTTCTCAGCCGCCTCTTTGATCCTCTGCATCGCCATCTTGTCAGCGGAAAGGTCGACGCCCTGCTCCTTCTTAAACTCAGCGATCATATAGTCCGCAACCTTCTGGTCAAAGTCGTCTCCGCCAAGCCTGTTGTTTCCGGCAGTGGAAAGCACCTCGATAACGCCGTCGCCAATCTCGATGACAGACACGTCGAATGTACCGCCGCCAAGGTCATATACCATGATCTTCTGCTCTTTCTCATTGTCAAGGCCGTAAGCAAGAGCCGCCGCCGTAGGCTCGTTGATGATACGTTTTACATCCAGTCCGGCAATCTTTCCCGCATCCTTGGTGGCCTGGCGCTGCGCGTCGTTAAAGTAAGCAGGAACAGTGATAACCGCCTCTGTCACCTTGTCACCCAGATATCCTTCCGCGTCTGCCTTAAGTTTCTGAAGGATCATCGCCGAAATCTCCTGAGGAGAATATTTCTTATCGTCGATCGTCACTCTGTAATCCGAGCCCATCTCCCTCTTAATAGAAGAAATAGTCCTCTCCGCGTTTGTAACTGCCTGGCGCTTTGCAGGCTCGCCTACCAGACGCTCCCCCGCCTTTGTAAATGCTACTACAGACGGAGTCGTCCTGGCGCCCTCCGTGTTGGCGATAACCGTCGGCTGTCCGCCCTCCATAACGGCTACGCAGCTGTTTGTCGTACCTAAGTCAATACCAATTATTTTTCCCATGATCATATTCCTCCTGATTTTTATATGCTGAAAATTGTTTGAATCTGTCCTGTTAACAAGTCTTCTTTCACTGAACTTGTCAGTTTGCCACCTTCACCATGCTGTAGCGCACCACGCTGTCCCGGTAAAGGTACCCTTTCTGCAGCTCTTCTACGACCACATTCTCGCCGAGCTCCGCGTCGTCCACATGCATCACCGCATTGTGGAACTCCGGGTCAAACTCGTTTCCTACCGCCTCGATGGGTTTCACGCCGATGCCCTCAAGCGCCGTCATCATCTGCTTATACACCATCTCCATGCCCTGGACGAATGGATCGTCCTGCGGGCTGTCCTTCGCCGCGTTAAGCCCTCTCTCGAAATTATCCACAACCGGAAGAATCTTCTCGATGACATCCTTCGCACCGATCTCGTACATCTGAGACTTCTCTTTTTCCGTCCGCTTGCGGAAATTGTCAAACTCCGCCATCTGGCGGGTGAGCCGGTCGTTAAGCTCCTCTATCTTCTCGTCTTTCTTATCCTTTTTATTCTTCTTGCCAAAAAGCTTTTTCCCGGCCGCTTTCCCGCCGGCTCCTTCTTCGCTTTCTCCTTCTTCGCTTTCTCCTTCTTCTGATTCCGCGCCTCCGGCACCCTCTGTACTTTCCGCGTCCTTTTCTCCTCCGGCACTGTCTGCGCCTTCTGCGTCTTTCGCACCGTTCCCGCAGTCGTCCGAATTCATATCCTCTTCCTGCGTTTTTTCGGCCGCAGCCTTTTTGGCCTCCTCAACCGCTTCCTTTACCATATCTTCCTGGCTCTTCTCCTGCTGATTCTCCAAGGGTTATTCCACCTTTCCTTCTTTTTTGCCGGCAGCCTCCCCGCCGCTGTGAAACATCTGGTCCAGCTCGCTCTGGAGACGTTTCATTGATTTTAACACATGCTCATAATCCATTCTCTTCGGCCCGATAATCCCTATCGTTCCTTTCATGCCCTCGCCCAGCTCATAGGTCGCTGTCACGACGCTGCAGTCTTTCATAGTCTGTACCGGCGTCTCGTCTCCGATATACACCTGGATTCCCGTATTGTCCTCCTGTGACAACGTCTGGTTTACCAGCTCCGTGAGCTGCTGCTTTTCCTCAAAGGCGCTGATGATCTCCTGCGCGCTCTGCTTATCCGAGAGCTCCGGGTATTTAAAAATGTTCGTCGCGCCGCTTGTGTAGATCTGCATGCCGTCGTCCACCTGTATCACATCCGCCACAGCATCCAGCACATTGCCTACAACCTCTCCGTGGATGCCGGCCTGCTCCTTAAGCCTCGCGATAAGCCCCAGATTGATCTCTTCGATAGCCATGCCGTTAAGCGTCGTGTTAAGCAGCATGTTAAGTTTCAGCAGATTCTCATTGCTTAAAGGCTCCTCCACCCGTATGATCTTGTTCTTGATGACATTCCCCCCAAGAACGATCACCGCGATAATCTGCTCGTTATCCACCATGGTGAGCTGTATGAACTTGATCTTATTGCCGTTCCCCATAGGGGTTGACACCATGGTCGCGTAATTGGTGCTGCTGGCCAGGACTTTCGCCGCCTGCTTAAGGAGATGCTCCATCCGATCCGCCTTCTCAAGCATCCGGTCTTCCTTCTCCATAAGCTCCTGCTCTTTCTCCGCCATCAGCATATCCACATATAGCCGGTAGCCCTTATCTGAAGGGATGCGTCCCGCGGACGTGTGAGGCTGCATGATGAATCCAAGCTCTTCAAGATCAGCCATCTCATTACGGATCGTCGCTGAACTTAAGTTCATGTCCGTATATTTGGAGATCGTCCTGGAACCGACAGGCTCACCGGTCTCCAGATAAGTCTTGATAATCGCATGAAGGATCTTAAGCTTTCTGTCGCTTAGTCCATGATCTGCCGTCATCCATCCTCCCCCTTTCAGATTTGCTCTGTTAGCACTCAGATTTATAGAGTGCTAACACCTTTCGAGTATTAATTTAACACTATGATTTGCGTTTGTCAACATACTTTATGCATTTTTTATAAAAATTAAAAGTGCAAAATCCGAAAATATTCAGACCCTGCACTTTCTTCATTCTCTGCTACAGCAATATCTCTTTCACCACATCACCCATGGCACTTTTGTAGCTTACCGCGTTGACTGTTTCTTCTGTGACTATATCTATGCTTCCGATTTTTTCTCCGCCCAGATAATACGCTGCTTCTCCTACCTTCTTTCCCTTCTTCACCGGCGCTTTCAGGCTCTTTTTCACTATTACCTTACGCTCGATTGTATTTAAGTCTGCTCCTGTTGCATCCACGTAGAAGAAGGGTTCTTTCTGCGCTACGGATATATTGTCTCTGACGCCATGCTTTACCTTGACCGGTTTTACGGGCTTCACGGCATCCTCTATGTATTTCTGGCATTTTCCAAATCCATAATTAAATAGGGTAATTGCATC
>CAQNVT010000080.1 GCA_948844705.1 uncultured Dorea sp. | reverse complement strand
GTACATAATAAAAATATAAAGAAAGGGACAGGGTTTTTTCAATCTGGGACGTAGTAAAATTAATTTTACTACGTCCCCACCCCAAGAAGGAGGAGACTATGTTAGGAAACTGTATGACAAATGTAAGGGAAAAGGGACCGCTTGTGCACAATATTACGAATTATGTGACAGTGAATGATGTGGCAAATATTCTGCTTGCCTGCGGCGCCAGTCCGATCATGTCGGACGAGCCGGAGGACGTGGAGGATATTACATCGATCTGCGGGGGACTGAATATTAATATCGGGACCTTGAACAAGCGGAGCATTGAAGGGATGTTTTTAGCGGGAAGGAAGGCGAATGAGCTGGGGCATGTGCTGCTTCTTGATCCGGTGGGAGCCGGCGCAAGCGCACTTCGCACCGACACGGCGGTAAGGCTTATGGAGGAGCTTAGGTTTGATGTGATCCGGGGAAATATTTCCGAGATTAAGACATTGGCTCTTGGAAGCGGTACGACTAAGGGCGTGGATGCGGACATAGCGGATGCGGTTACGGAGGAGAGCCTTGACGGGGCGGTGGCATTTGCGAAGGATTTTGCGAAAAAAGCGGGATGCATCGCGGCAATTACGGGTGCGATCGATCTTGTGAGCGACGGGGAGCAGTGCTATGTGATCAGGAACGGCCGTCCGGAGATGGGGCGTATTACGGGAACCGGCTGTCAGCTGTCGGGCATGATGACCGCTTTTGTGACGGCAAATCCGGAAAATAAGCTTCCTGCGGCAGCGGCGGCTGTCTGTGCAATGGGTCTTGCGGGAGAGCTTGGTTATGCAAGGATGCAGGAGGGCGACGGAAATTCCACCTACCGCAACCGGATCATTGACGCAGTCTATCATATGGACGCGGCCGTGCTGGAGAAAGGGGCAAAATATGAGGTGCGCTAAGGAGGATCTGCTGCTCTACGGGGTGACGGACCGAAGCTGGCTGAAGGAGGAGACGCTGTATCAGCAAGTGGAAAAGGCATTAAAGGGCGGTGCGACCTTTATTCAGCTCCGGGAGAAAAAGCTCGATCAGGAGAGCTTTCTTAACGAGGCAAAGGAGCTTAAAGAGCTTTGCCGGGCATATAAGGTTCCCTTTGTAATTAATGACAATGTGGAGATCGCGCTTGCCATAGATGCGGACGGGGTTCATGTAGGACAGAGTGATATGGAGGCGCTGGACGTAAGAAAAAGGCTGGGGGAGGATAAGATCATTGGCGTGTCCGCCCAGACCGTGGAGCAGGCGCTCCTGGCGGAAGAGCACGGAGCCGATTATCTCGGCGTGGGCGCCGTGTTCCCTACAGGCTCCAAGGATGATGCCGATGATGTAAGCCGTGATACCCTGAAAGCGATCTGCGATGCGGTCAGCATTCCGGTCATCGCGATCGGCGGAATCAGTGAGGAAAATGTGGCAGAGCTTTCCGGAAGCGGGATCTGCGGGATCGCCGTGATCAGCGCCATATTTGCCCGGCCGGACATCGAGTCGGCAGCCAGAGAGCTAAGAGAGCGCACCCTTGCCATGCTCGGTGAAAGATCATGATGAGGGCGGCAATTTTTGACGTGGACGGGACAATTCTTGATTCCATGGGAATCTGGGAGGATGCAGGGGCGAGATACCTAAGGAGTATCGGAAAGGAGCCGGAGGAAGGCCTGGGAAGGCTTCTGTTTCCCATGACCATTGAGGAAGGCGCGGTCTATGTAAAGGAGCGCTACCATATGGTCCAAAGCCTTCCTGAGATTATGCAGGGAGTGCTTGATACGGTGCGGGATTTTTATTATGAGGAGGCTCCGCTTAAGAACGGCGTCAGGGAATTTCTAGAAAAGCTTTCGGAGAACAGGATTCCTGCCGCCGCTGCCACGTCGAGTGAGCGGGAGCATATCGAAGCCGCGTTTGAAAGGCTCGGGATAAGGAAGTATTTCAGAGAAATATTTACCTGCAGTGAGGTGGGTAAGGGAAAAAGCGATCCTCTGATCTATCTGACGGCGGCCGGATGTCTTGGAGAAGACCCGGCGGAAACATGGGTGTTTGAGGATGCCCTTTATGCACTTCGGACTGCCGGGACCGCAGGCTTCAGGACCGTGGGCGTATATGACAGATACGGCTCTGGAAACGAAGAGGAATTAAAGCGCCGGGCGGATGTTTATGTGCGGGATTTCGCGGATATCATGGATATCGCAAAATTTAAATGATTATAACTGTTCAGTACCTTCACAGTTACAAATGATTTTCCTATTTTACATAGATTTTACAATAGATTTCTTTTCCATTTTACAATCGGCCGATATCATTATATGTGCAGGCTGCGAAAACAATCGTAAAATGGAAAGGAAATTTTTATTATGAAAAGAAATATTGGTATTTTGCTTATGACGGTAATGACTGCAGGTCTTCTTTTCGGATGCGGACAGAAGGAAGAGGGAGGAAGTGTATCAACAGACGGATCTACATCGATGGAGAAAGTGATCGGAGCATTGGGAGAGGCTTTTGAGGGAGAAAATCAGGGTGTAACCTTTACCTATAATCCGACAGGCTCCGGTACGGGAATCCAGGCCGTTTCGGAAGGAAGATGCGACATCGGCCTTTCCTCAAGGAGTCTGACTGACGAGGAGAAGGGGCAGGGACTTACGGAAACGGTACTGGCCTATGACGGTATTGCGCTTATCGTGAATCCGGAGAATCCGGTGGAGGACTTAAGCATGGAGACAGCGGCAAAGATCTATACCGGAGAGATTAGCAACTGGAAGGATATCGGCGGGGCGGACCAAGAGATCGTTCTGATCGGCCGCGAGGCAGGAAGCGGTACAAGAGACGGCTTTGAATCTGTTACAGAGACAGAGGATGCATGTAAGTACCGTCAGGAATTAACATCCACCGGCGACGTGATTACGACGGTTGCAGGAAATCCCGGAGCAATTGGTTATGTATCCCTGGCCTCTGTCTCAGACAATGTAAAGGTGGTGTCTGTAAATGGGGTTATGCCGGAGGAAAAAACGGTAAAGGACAAAAGCTATGTTTTGCAGCGTCCCTTTGTGCTTGTAACGAAAACAGATCAGGAGCTTTCAGAAACCGCTCAGAAATTTTTCGGCTATATTACATCAGAGGATGCGGCGGAAATTATTTCAGGAGCAGGAGCCGTTCCGGTGAATTAAAGGGTACATGTCATGAAGAATAGAAAAAAGGCTTTTGAAAAATTTGTTCACGGTATTTTTCTGATTCTCGGACTGATTACGGTAGGGTGTGTTCTTCTTATCACACTCTATCTGATCGTTTCAGGCATTCCGGCCATACGTAAAATCGGTCTGTGGAAATTTCTTTTCGGAAAGGTATGGGAGTCGGCGTCGGAGCAGCCGTCCTACGGAATACTGCCGTTTATCCTGACGAGTATTTACGGAACCGCGGGTGCGATCGTGATCGGTGTTCCAATCGGATTTCTGACGGCGGTCTATCTGTCAAAAATAGCGTCCGAAAGAGTAAAGAGCATCGTGGAAACGGCAGTAAGCCTGCTTGCAGGAATCCCTTCCGTTGTGTACGGACTGGTGGGAATGCTGATTCTTGTGCCGCAGATCCGTAAGCTTTTCCATGTCCCGGACGGGGCGAGCCTTCTGGCGGCAATCATCGTGCTGGCTGTCATGATACTGCCGTCCATCATAAAGGTGTCGATTACGGCGCTGGACGCGGTCCCGAAGGAATATGAGGACGCGTCGCTTGCGCTTGGTGCAACCGAGATCGAGACTTATTTTAAGGTGTCTGTTCCGGCTGCAAAAAGCGGGATTGCGGCGGCGGTCGTACTGGGTATCGGAAGGGCGATCGGCGAGGCGATGGCCGTTATGATGGTATCAGGAAATGTGGCGAATATGCCCGGACTGTTTCAGAGCGTCCGGTTTCTTACTACGGCGGTGGCAAGCGAGATGTCTTATTCAAGTGGTCTTCAAAGAGAAGCGCTGTTTTCTATCGCGCTTATACTGTTTTTGTTTATCATGATGATCAATGCCGCCCTGAATTTCTTTTTGAAGGGCCGTAAGGAGGTGTAGCAGTGCAGGATAAGAGAAGTTTGAAAATGAGAAAAATATATATTCTGTCCATGCGGGTGCTTATGTGGAGTTCTACAATCGTAACCTGTGCGCTGACTTTGTTTTTGATTGTTTATGTTTTTATAAAGGGGTTTCCCGGTCTTTCCTGGGAGCTTCTGTCTACCGGGCCAAGCTATCTGTCGGGAGAGATCGGGATACTGCCCGATATTCTGAATACGGTTTATATCGTGATTGCGGCGCTGTGTATTGTTCTTCCGCTGGGAGTCGGCGCTGCGGTTTATCTGACGGAATATGCTGCCAGTAAAAGGCTGGTGGGCATCATCGAATATGCGGCGGAGACGCTTTCAGGAATTCCGTCCATTATTTACGGCCTTGTCGGGATGCTGTTTTTCTGCCAGTTTTTAAACATGAAGACCTCCCTTCTGGCAGGTGCGCTGACCCTGGTGGTCATGAATCTTCCGACCATCATGCGAACGACGCAGGGGAAGGGAAATGTGATCAGGCGGATGTTTCGGGAGATTGACGCGAGATGCTATGTCATGACGGACG
>CAQNVT010000079.1 GCA_948844705.1 uncultured Dorea sp. | reverse complement strand
ATGGTATTGGCCGCTCTGTTCATGGTGTTCATTATAAAAAATTATTAGAGGATTTAGGGCTGCCTCATATACGGTTTCATGATCTTCGTTCAACATATGCCACATTGCTGATGAAGAATGATGTGAATCAAAAAGCAGTGGCATCGGCATTAGGACACTCCAGTTCTATTATCACAGTAGATGTTTATACAGACAAGCAGGTAATTATCGAAGATTGTGTAGAAGAAATCCAATCATTTATTGATGAGGTACATCCATATGATGAAGAGGATGTAAGAAGGCTAAAAAATATGTTTGGAATTGATATTGAAGTTGGAGGCTTGAAATGAAAGACAGGATGTGTATATTTAAAGTATGCATATCCTGTCTTTTTGTTTGTCTGTTTTTTGGCAGATGTTTTGATTGATAGCAAAAGAACGTATGTTCAAAAACTTGTTGCTTTATAGATTAGGATGTGATAGTATATTGCTTGAGAATTTACAGTATATTATCCGACCAACGGAAAGAAGTTTTGATAGTGAATATTGTAAAATCCGTTAAGTATTTTACAGTATTGCCATGTGGAAAAAAACGGCCCAGATGACCTGATTCGTGTAATTGCAGTTTTGACACATAATTTTCGAACATACAATCGAAAAAAACACTTAAAATTATACGAATAGGCGGGTTGATAGTAGTCATAGTAAGGAGGAGTTTTACTATGGAAAGATTTGAATTAGTATCAGAATACGAGCCTACCGGAGACCAGCCCCAGGCAATCGAAGCGTTGGTAAAGGGTTTTAAGGAAGGCAATCAATGCCAGACTTTACTAGGGGTTACGGGGTCTGGGAAAACTTTTACAATGGCAAATGTGATACAGCAATTGAACAAGCCGACTCTGATCATCGCACACAATAAGACGCTGGCCGCACAGCTCTATGGAGAGTTTAAAGAGTATTTTCCGAATAATGCAGTTGAATATTTTGTGTCCTACTACGATTATTACCAGCCGGAGGCCTACGTCCCTTCATCGGATACCTATATCGCGAAGGATTCTTCCATCAACGACGAGATCGACAAGCTCCGCCACTCGGCGACGGCTGCCCTGTCAGAGCGGCGGGATGTCATTATTATTGCCAGTGTATCGTGCATTTATGGCCTGGGTTCGCCCATCGACTATCAGGAGATGGTAATATCCCTGCGTCCGGGAATGGTTAAGGACAGGGATGAGGTCGTGAAAAAGCTGATCGAGATTCAGTACGACAGAAACGAGATGGATTTTAAGCGCGGAACCTTTCGGGTGCACGGGGACGTGCTGGAGGTGATTCCGGCCTTGAGAGAAGAGCTTGCCTACCGTATCGAATTTTTTGGAGACGAAGTGGAGAGAATTACGGAGGTAGATGTGTTGACAGGAGAAATTAAGGCGGATCTGAACCACATTGCGATTTTTCCGGCCTCTCACTATGTTGTCTCAAAGGAGAGCATGAACAGGGCGATTCTTGGGATCGAGGAGGAATTAGAAGCTCAGATTCGTTATTTCAAGGGAGAGGGGAAGCTTTTAGAGGCCCAGAGGATTTCGGAGAGAACGAATTTTGATATAGAGATGATGCGGGAAACAGGCTTTTGCTCGGGAATTGAAAATTATTCCAGGCATCTGACCGGACTTGAACCGGGGCAGCCGCCGCATACGCTGATTGATTACTTTCCAGATGATTTTATTATGATGATAGACGAATCTCATAAAACAGTCCCGCAGGTGGGCGGTATGTATCACGGGGACCAGTCGAGGAAAAGGACGCTGGTGGAGTATGGCTTCCGTCTGCCTTCGGCGCTGGATAACCGTCCGCTTAGCTTTGAAGAATTTGAGAGTAAGATCGACCAGGTGCTTTTCGTGTCTGCGACGCCGGGCGAGTACGAGGAGAAGCATGAGCTTCTGCGGGCAGAGCAGGTGATACGTCCGACAGGACTTCTGGATCCGCAGGTGGATGTCCGTCCTGTAGAGGGGCAGATCGATGACCTTGTAGGTGAGGTAAATAAGGAGACGGCGAAGAAAAATAAGGTTCTGATCACAACTCTTACGAAGCGTATGGCGGAGGATCTGACGGATTATATGCGGGAGCTCGGGATCCGGGTCCGGTATCTTCACTCGGATATAGATACGCTGGAGCGTACTGAGATCGTGAGAGATATGCGGATGGATGTTTTTGACGTTCTGGTAGGAATCAACCTTTTGAGAGAGGGACTGGATATTCCGGAGATTACACTTGTGGCAATTCTGGATGCGGACAAGGAAGGATTTCTGCGTTCCGAAACGTCGCTTATCCAGACGATCGGGCGCGCGGCCAGGAATGCCGAAGGCCATGTCATTATGTATGCGGACACGGTCACGGACTCTATGCGCGCGGCACTGGATGAGACGAAGCGGCGGCGCGAGGTGCAGATGAAATACAATGAGGAGCATGGCATTACACCGACAACAATCCAGAAGGGCGTGCGTGACCTGATCAGCATATCCAGAAAAGTGGCGGCGGAGGAGCTGCGCATAGAGAAGGATCCGGAATCCATGAGTCCGGAGGAGCTTAAGAAGCTTGCAGGCGATATTACAAAGCAGATGAAAAAGGCCGCGGCAGAGCTTAATTTTGAGGCTGCGGCAGAGCTTAGGGATAAATTGATAGAGATCAAAAAAATAATACAGGAGAATGAATAGTACAATGGCAGAGAAAACAGGTAACAGGCAGTATATTAAGATACGGGGAGCAAACGAGCATAATCTGAAGAATATTGATCTGGAAATACCGAGAAATGAGCTGGTGGTTCTTACCGGTATCAGCGGATCGGGTAAATCCTCCCTTGCATTTGATACGATTTATGCGGAAGGGCAGAGACGGTATATGGAGTCTCTGTCGTCCTATGCGAGACAGTTTTTAGGACAGATGGAGAAGCCGAAATGGCGCTCCTGCGTGAGCTCAATGTCGACTTCATAGTACTCGCTCGCTACATGCAGGTGCTCTCTTCCGACTTCAT
>CAQNVT010000078.1 GCA_948844705.1 uncultured Dorea sp. | reverse complement strand
TTTTTTTAATGATACGGCGACCACCGAGATCTACACTCTTTCCCTACACGACGCTCTTCCGATCTGAAATTGTTACTGACCTCCACACGGCCGGTAGTCTGGGCGTATGCCTCAAATCCATAATCTCTTAAGAACTCTTCTCCGGCAGTAACAATTTCATCAAGCTTCTTGTTTAAAGCATAATATAGATCATAATATTCTGCCGTAGGAGCGTTCCTAAGCTCGGTAACAATATCTCCGGGCAGCAAAACGGCAACGGAGACACCTGTCTTAAAATTACAGTCTTCTACCCCGCTCATATCCCCGACTCCAACCAATGCGGCTCCCTGAGCATACAATATTTTCTTTAACCTCTCCGTTAACTCCGCCGTGTCTCCCACTTTCCCGGCCTCCTATTCCTCTGCTGCCCTGATAATCTCCATCATTTCCGCAGGAGTAACAATAAAATCTCTGAAAGGATAATGCTTCTGATTACCCGTAACCAGATAAGCATCATCCTCTCTCTTTTCCATAGCTACTTCATAAAACACAAGGTCATCCATATCAATCAGAACTGCCCCTGTAGGCTGCGGAAATACTTCTATCCCATATTGTCTGATAGCCTCAAGCACTTTCTGAATTAATTCCTCCCTCAAATGGAATTTTTCTCTGTGGAGCACCCCGTCATATTCCGCCAAAATATCCTTATGGTACAACGGAATAATCTTCCCGTCAAAAACGGCATCCAACACTTTAACCGTAGCAGAATCTCCTTTTTTTGAAAGCAACGCCGAAAGTACTACATTTGTATCAATTACTGCATAATATACCATGTAAGTCTACCCTCGTCTTTCTGTTCTTAATGCTAAAATTTCAGCATTAATCTCCTCAAGTGACATCTCCGGAACATCCGCCGCCTGTTCCCGCAATTCATGAAATGCATTTTTGGCCTCTGTCCTTGTTATTGTATTTTCCGGCAGCATTGCCTCAAACGGAAGACCCTTTACCATTTTACTCTTAGCCATAAACATACGGAATGCTGTTGGCAAATCCATACCAAGTCTTTCATATATTTCTGACACTTCCTGCTTTAATGCTTTATCTGCTCTAAATTGAATCAAAACCTGTTCTGCCATAGCACTTCCTCCTAGCAACATATTGAAGTTGTTTTGCATATATTTATAATGATATTATATGCTTTATGTCAAAGAGTATCAACCGGAAAAATACATATCTAAAGCAGAATATTTATATTACTATTTACACTTACAGGTCTTTCCCCACCCAGTACCGCACGGCCGCCTCCAGGAGCTTCGCGCAGCCGGGCACTTTCCTGTCATAATACAGCTTAAATCTCTCATCGCAGATATACATATTGGCAACCGCCTTATGCGCTTCCTCCGTATATTCCTTCCAGGTCATGCTAAGCCATTCTTTATGGAGCATCACGATCCTGCGCGCCTTATCACTGTCAGGTGCGGCTCCTTCCGCCACGCCTTCCTCCAGCTGTTTTTGTATCTCTTCTCCAAGATTTTTGAATCTCTCATAGTCGGCCTTCGACATATTCAGTATTTTACGGTTTGATGCATCTATCTCTTCATCTCCATATTTTTCGCGAAGCTCCGCACCATATTTCTCTTCGTTTTCTCTTACAACTCTCTCCCTGAATGCCGCAAACTTTTCCGCATTACTCATCTCGATTTCTCCTTTCATCTGCAATATCGTCTGCTTTACAGTCCGAATCAGAGAATCTGTATAATCTCTCTGTTCTTCCAGAGCCAAAAGATGCTCCTTAAGGGCATTCACGATATCAAAGTCCTCCTGATACAGAATCTTTGCAATCTGCTTCAAATCAAATCCCCTCTCTTTATAGAAAAGGATCTGCTGGAGCAATGCAACCTCCGCGTCGCCGTAGTAACGATATCCCGCTTCATTTGCATACAACGGCTTTAAAAGACCGATTCCGTCATAGTAGCGAAGAGTGCGTGCACTCACTCCCGCAAGCTCTGATAATTCACGAATGCTGTACTCCATTCTCAGTCACCTCCTTTGGTTCTCCTAAAGGATAACTCTTGACGCTGCGTCAAAGTCAACAGCTAAATATCATAATTTTATAAATACATATTCGGCCTCCGACGACATTTCTTCTTCAAAGCAATACCCAAGCCTGTTAAATGCTTTTAATTGTTCCGGAGCTTCTATATCGTTCTCTGCCATAAATCTGACCATCTCACCCCTTGCCATCTTTGCCGGAGTTCCCTTCTGAATCACCCTGTCCCGAACCTTCTCTCCGAAAATACACGTAATGTAAATATCCCCCGGCTTCAGATATTTCTCTATACACCTGGAATATTCTCTGGATGCGAGATTAACAATCGTATTATTCCGCCTGTCAGACACCACTTCCTCATATAGTTTCCCTTTCCAGAAGTCGTACAGATCCTTCGTACCGTTTACCCTTGCTTTCGCCTGCATTTCCAGACGATATGGCACCGTCCCGTCCAGAGGCTTAAGCACTCCGTAAAATCCCGAGAGGATCCGCAGGCACCTCTGCACATAATTCCATTCCTTTTCCGTGAATACCTCCGGAGCCATATACTGATACTGGATCCCTTCATAGGAAAGAAGAGCCGGTGTCAAATTTTTATTAAGCTTCATATCCTTAAATCTGTCAAAATTAAGCCCTGCAAGCTTCTCATTGCATTCCCACAGCTTCTGTGCCTCTGAAAAAGACAGGGTCTGTACCCACTGCATAAGTTTTTTAGTATCCTTCAGAAAAACGGGCATAGATCTGTAAGGAAGAATATCTGTCTTTACATTCATCTTCTTTGCAGGAGATATTATTATTTTCATTGCGGCATTCACCCTTTACATGAATTTAAGCTTATTCGGAGTCAGTACCATCCCCCGCTCCAGACTCTGGCAGAGCTCTTCGTACGATCCGAAGGAAGCCTCCGAGCCAAGCCAGTATTTTTCTGTCCCTCCCCCGGCCGAAACGCGCATATACCGCTGCACCGGAAAAATAGAATCGCTTCTCCTCCGCGGTGACGTTAGCTGAAGCTTCTCGATACTTGCATAGGAATAACATTTTTCTCCGATCCTGAGACGGTCTCCGTCTATAATGATCCGCTCCGCACAGATCCTTTTCTTCCTGCCCAGGCCTGCATACGTCACGATCAAAAAAATTAACAGCAGCAGAGCCAGCATTGTCAAAAATAAAAGCTGGAAACTGAAGGTATTCTTTACAAAAATCTCATATGTATCCATAATTCCTGCTATAAGTATAATACCAAGCATTATCAGGGAAATTTTCTTTAGACATTTTCTTTCCTTCTTAATTAATACGGAAGCCGGAAGGGAAAACTCGTTGTATCCTTTTCTTCCCTCGGCCAGTGCCTCAAACACCTCGTCTTCATACTCCCTTGCAATGGCCGCCTTTTCTTCCTCAGTCAAATACCCTGCCTGTGCGCTTCGTATAGCCTCCAGCACCCTTTCCAGATCCCGTTCCCCAAATCCGTAAAGTCTGAACCTTTTGTATCCTTCCGGCAACGCAAAAATAAGATAGCATTCTACATCTGTATATTTACTGTATGAGCCAATGTATGTCTTTCTCCTTACGGATGGATAAGCAAACTGCCGAATATCAAAGCACTCCTTATGCCCTGTACCGTGGATGCAGATTTTATTCCCTTCAAGCTCTACAACCGTCCGCCTCAAAAATACAATACCTGCACTCACAGGGAATCCCAGAAAAAAAATTTCCGGCCAGCGGATATACACAATAATTCCCAAAACAAATCCTATCAAAATTCCATATACGATCACACGGATTGCCGCTATCCAAAATGAGCCCTTATATTTCCTGTTCTCAGACATCATACATTTCTCCTCTCATCTTCAAACCTTATTATGTCTATTATAGCCTCCTGATAAGGCAAACACAACTTCCCCCTTGCAACTTGTACGATAATTTCCCGTTTTTTCCGGCATTTTGTCTCATATATTTTTCTCTGATTAATGGTAAAATAGCCACAGAAAAATACTTTTTCAGGAGGCAAGGATACATTTATGGGAATTGTATTTAACAGCACGGCAAACACGATCACACTTCACACAAGAAACACATCCTATCAGATGAAAATAGGAAACCTTGACTATCTTCTGCATCTGTATTACGGGTCCTCTATCTGTGATGCGGATATGTCCTATCAAATCATGCAGTATGACCGGGGATTCTCCGGCAATCCATATGAATCCCGCAATGAACGGACCTTTTCACTGGACGCCCAGCCCCAGGAATTCAGCACGCAGCAGCAGGGAGATTTCCGCACCCCAAGTATCGAGATCGTAAACGGTGACGGCAGCTATTCCTTTCACGGAAAGGCAGCGGCCCATAAAATCACAAAAGGGAAATATAAGCTTGACACTCTTCCGTCAACCTTCGATACGGAAGCAGATACCGCGGACACTCTGGAAGTAACCCTTCTTGATGCCGTTACGAATATCGAGGTAGCTCTTTTGTACAGTGTATTTGAGGAAGCGGATATCATTACCCGGGCCGTAAGAGTAAAAAATCTTGGAAATGCCCCGGTCCATCTAAAGAAGATCATGTCTGTATGTCTGGACTTCTTAAACGGCGCCGGCATGGATCTTGTAAGCCTTCCGGGACGCTACGGGCAGGAGCGGCAGGTGGAACGCCAGCATATGACGCACCATATCCACACCATCGGAAGCGTACGCGGTTCTTCAAGCCACCAGCAGAATCCGTTTGTCGTTCTCTGCGACAGAGACGCCACGGAGGATTACGGCAAATGCTATGGCTTTTCCCTTGTGTACAGCGGCAACTTTCTTGCGGAAATTGAGCTTGACCAATATGACCAGCTCCGGCTTGTCATGGGAATCCATCCGAAACAGTTTGTATATGAGCTGAAGCCCGGAGAGGTCTTCGAGGGGCCCGAGGTTGTCATGGCATTTACAGAACACGGCTTTACCGGTCTTTCTCACCTGTATCACGATTTTTACCGCACAAACCTGTGCAAAAGCAAATTTGTGACAGAGGTAAAACGCCCGGTTCTTATCAACAGCTGGGAAGCCGCGTTTATGGATTTCGACGACGTTAAGCTTGTAAATATCGCAAAGGCCGCAAAGAATATGGGAGTTGACCTCCTTGTCATGGATGACGGATGGTTTGGAAAGCGCGATGATGACAACAGCGGCCTGGGCGACTGGTTTGTAAATGAGGACAAGATCCGGTGCGGGCTCCACAAACTGGTGGAACAGATTAATGCGCTGGACATGAAATTCGGTATCTGGTTTGAGCCGGAAATGGTATCCGAAGACAGCGACCTGTACCGGGCACATCCTGATTGGGCCATGCAGATTCCGGGACGTCCTGCCGTCAGAAGCCGCAACCAGCTTGCTCTTGACATGAGCAGGAAAGACGTGCAGGATTATCTGATCGAAAAAGTAACTGCAATCCTTGACGGCGCGGATATCTATTATGTAAAATGGGATATCAACCGATCCCTGACGGATATCTGGTCAAACGAGCTTCCGGGTGAACGTCAGGGCGAAGTATATCACCGCTGTCTTCTCGGACTTTACCGTGTCATGGATGAGATCATAACGACACATCCCGACATTTTATTCGAGGGCTGCTCCGGCGGAGGCGGACGTTACGATCCTGCAATGCTTCACTATTATCCTCAGTATTGGGTAAGCGACAACAACAATCCGATCGACCGGTTAAAGCTCCACTACGGAACCTCCTTCGTATACCCGACCTGCACAATGGGCGCTCATATTTCCGACAGCGGGAAATTCATCCCTCTTGAAACAAAAGCGGTCGTCGCCATGTGCGGAACCTTCGGCTACGAGCTGGATGCGACTCATCTTAGTAAAAAACAGCAGAATATCTGCCGGAAGCAGAGCAGCCTGTTCCGGAAATATTATCATATTACATTTAAGGGAGACTATTACCGGCTGACAAATCCCTTCGAACCGGGAAATATGACTGCATGGATGCATGTAACCAAGAATAAAAAGGAGGCCCTCTTAAGCGTGGTTGTCACCAACCTCACCTGCAACGGACCCCAGGAATATATTAAGGCAAAAGGACTGAAGCCTGATGCACTTTACCGCGTGAACGGAGGCGATGAGGTGCACTCCGGCGCCGCGCTAATGAACGCGGGACTTCCGATCCCCCGTGAGGTGCCGGAATACAGCGCTTTTCAGTTTCACCTTACGACGACGAGATAAAAACACTGCCCCGCCATCCGTTTACGGATGCACGAGGCAGTATTTTTATTCCCTATCCGCGGCTATAATCCCGGATCACCTTAAGCGCCGGAAGTACATTTCCGTCATAATCAAAAAGCGCCTGATTCGCCCACTCATTTCCGCAGGGTCCGGGATCGTTCATATATTTAAGAGAGCTTTCTGTCGCCCACCCGCTTCCGGGAACCGGGATCCATGCCGGCTCCCACCAGAAAAACCCTTTTCCATGGCCATTCGGCACATGACTGATTATTTCCAGCAGGTCTTTTATAAAATCAGCCTGTCCCTCCGGGGTCATAGGATACTCTATATCTTCCACAAGCGCAGGCCTGGTCGCATAGCCCTTTCTCTGTCCGTCGGAGAGCTTTTCATATTCTTTATAATCCTCCATCGTATATCCCATGGATGTTTCCGCCACGATCAGATCCTTATTATATCGTTTCGCAATATCCGACATGTTATCCTCCAGCATTTTCATGTTTCCATGCCAGAAGGGATAATAGGACAGTCCGATAATCTCAAACTCCTCTCCCCTCTTCATAAACTCGTCAAACCACTTGCGATACAGTGTGTTATTTCCTCCGTTGTCGAGATGAAGCATAACCGGTATATCCTTCTTAACCGCACGTACCCCTCGGATACCGGCATTCACAAGCCGCGCAATATTATCATAGTTCGGAATCCGTCCTTCCGGCCAGAGAAGTCCGTTCGTAAGCTCATTTCCCACCTGCACCATAGAAAGCCTCACCCCGGCGTTCACAAACCTCTCTATCGTATCCTCCGTGTACTCATACACCGCCCGCTCAAGCTCTTCTATACCGTACTGCATCCATGCCTTCGGCTTGATCTGCTTCCCCGGATCTGCCCAGAAATCACTGTAGTGGAAATTAAGCAGAACACCAAAGCCCGCCGCAGTAACTCTTTTCGCGATTTCAAGCGTCGTCTCCAGATCATTTCCTCCTGCCCCGTAAGGCGCACTACTCTCTGAATACGGATCATTCCAGAGACGGAGGCGAATCATATCCACACCATACCGCTTCATGATCTCCAGAAGATCAGCCTCTATTCCTTCGTCAAAATACCGTGCTCCCAAACACTCAAGCTCCAGAAGCGTAGAGAGATCCATTCCCTTTATAAAATTATTCATGGTGAGTTTCCTCCTTCGATAGGGTTTAAATTATGCTGGTCAATAGGACGCGTGGAAGGGGCGCATCTGTCTTTTGTAAACGGGACAACATTCCGGTGAACTAGCTGTTAACGGAGACTAAGACGCTCAGCAAAGGCTTCGCGCCTAAGTCTCCGTAAACAGCGGATTTCACCTTCATTAAAAACGTCCCCGAATTGTTTTCAAAAGACAGATGCGCCCCTCCCCCGCTGTTTATTGGCTAACACAATTTTCAATATATATGCGAACGTTGATGAAACACACGCATTTTTATGGCTTATTCAGTAAACAGCGGTTCCCCCTCTAAATCAGCCCCACGAATCCATCAACTTATATCCCGCAAAACACAAAGCTAAAGATCATCTTCTCACTCGCATCCAGCAGATACTCCGGATGTGTCTGTGATCCCCAGCTGTCATCTCCTGCTACACCCATCTGCCCTTTGGAAGCGCGGACCACGGTATAGTGCACCTGCGGAAGCTCAAACGGATGCATCGCATTTTCCATCTCATGCGGTGTATACGGAAGTGCGGAAAAGCTCATCGGTCCGTTTTCTGATGTCATGGCAAAGCGCATGCCTCTGCCCTTACGGTCCGTGACCTCCGCGTACCTCACCTCTTCTTTATTGCCGCACTCCTGCGGAACAAGATACTCTGCCATATTATCCTGTACAAGATTCTGATAAATGCCGAGCTTTGCGCCCTTTTTACGGTCCGCATATGTCTCCGCGGGGCCGAGGCCGTACCATTTCACATGATCATAGTCCGCACTTAACTTAAACAGCATACCAAACTCCGGCATATCCCCGAGCTCCTTCACCGGATCATAGGACAATGTCGTCTTTATACACCCGTCTCCGAATACCTCATAGGTCACCTGACACTGCGCGGCAGGCGTCGTATTGAGATTATAGGTAAATGTAATGGATGCACTGTTCTCTCCTTCTTTAAGCTCCGGTCTGCAAAGGGCAAATGCCTCGTCTCCCACTGCCTTATGGGAGATGTACATGCTCGCAAGCTTCCACTGTGCATAGCGCACCGGCATCTGATTTCCGCAGTCATTATCTACCGGCGCACGCCAGAAGTTCGGCTTCGGTACTGCCTTAAGCATCTCTGTGCCGCCATATTTATAGGAAACAAGTCCACCGTACATGATAGAAAAAATTGCCTCAAAATGATCTCCTCTGATTCCGATATTATGGTCGCTTCGGATGACTGTAATATTCTTTCTGCACGGCTCCTCTTCCTTTGCGATCTCATATACATACTGTCCGAATGCCACCTCATGGCCTTTGTCCGCCCAGATCGTATCCTTCTTAAGATGGAAGGACACCGTAACCGCATACTCGCCCTTAAATGTCTCCTCAGGAAGCGGAAATGCATAAGTCTCTTCACTAAGCGGCGCTACATGAGTCTCAAGAATCACCCGTCTTACGGCTTCCCCGTTTCTCTCTACTGTAACGCGGCACTCAAAGGTATCGGTATTTACAAACAGGTTCTTGTTAATGATCTTAACCTCGTTCCTGCTCACTTCCGCAGTAATATTCTGGTAATTAAACTTTACCTCCTGCATCTTCGGAGATACTTCCCGGTTTCCGTAAACAATACCGTTGCCGCTGAAATTAAAATCCGTCGGACGCTCGCCGAAGTCTCCGCCGTAAGCCTGGAACTCCTTCCCGTAACGGTCTTTTTTATAAATGGACTGATCAATATAATCCCAGATGAAGCCGCCCTGGTATAACGGCTCCGTATCCGTCAGATCCGTATACTTATGCATTGCGCCGCAGGAATTGCCCATCGCATGAGTGTATTCACAGCAGATGAACGGCTTGCTCCTGTCCTTAGCAAGGAATTCCTTTATCCTTTCTACGGACGGATACATCTGGCTCTCCATATCGCTCGTATCATTGTACCGGCGATCCCAGAACACTCCCTCATAATGAACCAGACGGGTCGGGTCAAGCTTTCTGAAAAGCTGTGACATCTCATAGATGTCTTTGCCGCCGAAGGATTCATTTCCGCAGGACCAGATAAGAATTGCCGGATGATTCTTATCCCTCTGATAAATGGAATTCACACGGTCAAGCATCATATCAAGCCATTCGGGCCTGTCATTCGGAACCACTCCGGAGCTGTCCCCCGTCTCCTTTACAAGATCCCAGCTTCCGTGGGATTCCAGATTTGTCTCGTCGATCATATAGATACCGTATTCATCACAAAGCCTGTATATCAGAGAATCATCCGGATAATGGCATGTCCGGATCGCATTGATATTATTTCTTTTCATTGTCGTAAGATCCTTGCGAAGCTCTGCCTCACTTACATGACGCCCATTTACCGCACTGAACTCATGGCGGTTCACACCCTTGAACACGATACGCTTTCCGTTAAGCGTCATGATGCGGTCCTTCATCTCAAACCGTCTGAAGCCCACCTTCTCTGTCACGACCTCCATAAGCACTCCTGCCGCGTCATATACGGCGACTGTCAGGTCGTAAAGATTCGGCTCTTCCGCGCTCCAGAGCGCCGGATCTTCTACTGTCCGGGAATAAGAGACACTGTCTCCAAGCTCCTTTTCCTCTTCAAATATAACGGCTCCGTCCTTTGCAAGGCTGAACACTGCCTTCCCGCTTACCGCTTCCTTTGCCATCATCTTGAGCTTAACCGTAAGCTCTGCCTTCGTAAGCGTTTCGTCCGGAACCGCACGGATCTCCATATCCCGCACGTGAAGCTCCGGAACCGTATACAGGTATACGTCCCTGTAAATGCCGGAAAAGCGATAGAAATCCTGATCCTCGCACCAACTCGAGGATGTCCACTTAAACACCTGGACAGCCAGCTTATTCTCGCCGTCTTCTACAAACCCGGTAAGCTCAAATTCGGATGGTGTAAAGGAGTCCTCACTGTATCCTATGAATTTCCCGTTAAGCCAGAGTGCAAGCCCGCTCTCCGCTCCCTGGAAGGAAACAAACAGCCGCTTTCCCTTCATTCTCTCCGGAACGGTAAAATATTTTACATAGCTTGCTACCGGATTAAAATACTCCGGTATCTCTCCTGGGCGGATCTCGTCATGTCCCTCCCAGGGATACTGTACATTGGCATACTGCGGCACGTCATAGCCCTCCATCTGGATATGTGCCGGCACATGTATGTCATCCCACGCCTTACAGCAATAATCCTTCTCCTCAAAACCTTTGATCACAGATTCGTAATTTCTTGCATAATGAAACTTCCAGAGTCCGTTAAGGCTTTCCTTAAAGCTTTCATTTCCCGCCTCCGCATCCGGCACCGAAGCATAATATCTGTGGTCAGAATGAGCCTCAAGCCTTCCGTCGCAAAAATACTGCGGATCTTTTACCTTTTCAAAATCAAATGTATTCATCAAAAACCTCCTTGAACATCATGAATTAAATTTCCTTCATTATAGTACACCTGGACAAAAGAAAGTGTAGTATGTTAAACTAAATAATATAACATTTTGAAACAGGTGACAAGTATGCCGATACATTTTAGAAATTCCCCCGTAAATGAACCTTTTATTCTGGATTCTATCGGAAATCACTGGAGTCAGGACCGGGTTCTGCGCCCGAAGGGATATCCGCTCTATCATTATCTCCACACGGAAAAGGGACAGGGAATCGTGGAGACGCCGGGAAAAACCTATATACTGAATGAGGGCGAAGGGATTCTGATCGCACCTTATCTTCATCACACCTATGGAAAAAACACGGAGGAATGGCTAACCTCTTTCGTTACCTTTACCGGAACAATTGACAGCAGCATTTCCAAAATCGTGGGGAACCGTCCGGTTATTTTTATTGAAAAGGAGCAGGGAGCGCGGATCAGTGCACAGATTGATTCTATCATGGATGACTGGGATATGCTCGCCGCAGATAACCAGACTCTTTCGATCAAATGCTACTGCCTGCTCATGCATTTTGCAGACAGCATTCATACACGCGCACTGTCGGAGGAGCCGCTGTACATGCGGTATGTCGAGCCGGTAATAAAAGAGATTGAAACACATTTCGACTCCACAGAGCTTACGGCCTCCGGCCTGAGCGCACAAGTCTATGTCACGCCCCAATATCTGTCCCGGCTGTTCAGGCGTTTCCTCGGCTGCTCCGTCTATGAATACCTGACCACCTACCGGATCAACCGGGCAAGAGAGCTGCTTGTCTCCAACCCGCGCATGGAGGTACAGCAGATCGCAGGTCTTACCGGATTTTCCGATACAAGCCACTTTATTGCCATGTTCAAAAAAATCACCGGGGTAACACCGCTTGAATTCCGCAGGCTAAACTGATATGATACTAGGGTCAAAAGGTCATGTGATTCATGCTTGCATGAATAAACATGGCCTTGGGACCCGCAAAAACATGAAAAAGCAGCCCGATCAGGGCGGATTTTGAATGTTTTTAGGATTGTGAGAGCACAAAGTGCGGAACAATCCGTAGTATCATACGTAAGATCATAACAAATGGAGGAATTCATCATGTACAATTACAAAATCATAGAACAGGTCAAAAAAAAGCAAAAGCCCTTCACAGGATTTTTCCGCACGATAATGATCGTTTTCGCAGTAATCGTCCTGCTTCTGGGAGTTACCATCTCACAGGGATTTATGCTTCCCGGCTTTCTTCTCGTCGTGCTTTATTTCATTTATAATACGTTAAGCCGCAGGGAATACGAATACACCATGGAGGACGGACGGCTTGATATCGATGTTATTCTGGGCGGAAAATACCGCAAAAACGCACATAAGCTGGATCTGGACGCCATAGAGGTGGTGGCTCCGAACTGGCATGACGCCGTGGCAAAATACAGAAAAAACGGCGGCAGCATAAAACTGCCAAAATATGATTACACCTCTTATGAAGAGGATACACCCTTCTATACAATGATTATCACGGAGAATCATACGAAGATCAAGCTCCTCCTTGACTTAAGCGACGAGATGCTGCAGATATTAAAAAGAAAATATCCTGACAAGGTATATCTTTCATAAATAGTAAATGCCTTGTCTGTCTGCACAAAACTAGACAAAAAAAATGTCAGTTCATGGTAAAACCCATGCAAAAGATACACACTTGGTCGAATTTGCACGCAATACGAGCGTTTCTGCAAACTACGAAAACTTTCATCTTGCTATAATGTCCTCATAAAGTACTTTGACAATAAAAGGAGGACAAAAAGTATGAAAAAAAAGTTACTCTCAGTATTACTTGCAGGCGTAATGGTACTTTCGCTTGCAGCATGTGGTTCAAGCGGCGGTTCTGATGACGCAGGTTCGGACGAAGGCGGCGGCTCCGAGGGCGGAGACAAGTTAGTTGTATGGACATGGGATCCTGCATTTAACATTCCGGCAATCGAAGAGGCCGGCAAGATCTACAAGGAAACCGTAAATGACAAATTTGAGCTCGAGGTTGTTGAGACTCTTTCCGATGACTGTGAGACAAAGCTTCAGACATGCGCGGAGTCAGGTGACTTCGGTACAATGCCGGACATCGTTCTGATGCAGGATAACTCATATCAGAAATTCGTATCCTTCTATCCGGAAGCTTTTACGGACCTTACAGACAGCGGAATTGATTTTTCACAGTTCGCAGAAGGAAAGTTAAGCTACTCTACAGTAGACGGAAAAAATTACGGTGTTCCGTTTGACAACGGTGCTGTTGTTTCCTGTTATCGTACAGATATCCTTGATCAGGCAGGATACACAATTGATGACATCACAGATATTGACTGGGACAAGTTCATCGAGATCGGTAAAGTTGTAAAAGAGAAAACCGGAAAGTTCATGCTCTCCGGCCAGGCTAACAGCCAGGATATCATCATGATGATGCTTCAGTCCGCAGGCGCTTCTCTGTTCAACGAAGACGGAACTCCGAACCTTGTAGGAAACGATCCTCTGAATGAGTGTATCGATATCTATCAGAGAATGGTAGAGGCAGACATCTTCTATGAAGTAAATGAGTGGGATGAGTACGTATCCTCCATTACAAACGAGCAGTGCTGCGGAACGATCAACGGAAACTGGATCACGGCTACGATCATGGGTATGGAAGATACATCCGGAAACTGGGCAATCACAAATATGCCTAAGCTTGTAAAGAGTTCCGGCGCTACAAACTACTCCAACAACGGCGGTTCTTCCTGGTATGTAACATCCAACTGCAAGAACACAGACCTTGCTTTTGATTTCCTTAACAAGACATTTGCAGGAAGCGTAGATCTTTATGCAAATATCCTTCCTACAACAGGTGCGATCGGTACATGGGGACCGGCTGCTGATTCCGACGCTTATCAGGAGCCGCAGGAATTCTGGAGCAACGAGCCGATCTTTGCAAAGATCGTAGAATTTGCTGAGAAGACACCTACCAACAACACAAGTGCTTACTACTATGATGTACGTGAGGTTATCTCAACAGCTATTCAGGATATCATGACAGGCGGAAATGCTGATGATATCTTAAAGCAGGCTCAGGCAGATGCCGAGTTCTATTATGAATAGAAGGTAATCACTAATACGCAGGGGAACCGCCATGCGGTTCCCCTTTTTGTACCTTGACAGGCACAAATTTTGAGAAGCAAAGGGGGTTTTGAAATGGAACAGAAAAAGAAAGGGATGAACCTGGTTGCAAAGCAGAAGGCTGCAGGCTGGGCCTTCCTTACTCCGGCAACTCTCATGATCGTAGTCATGAGCTTCTATCCCATGGTAAGAGCCTTTATCCTTTCATTACAGACAGGTAAAGGATCTAACTACAGATTCACCGGATTCAGCAACTATGCACGTATGTTTAATGACAGAGTCTTCCTTCGTTCTGTCGGAAACACATTTTTCTACCTGGCGATCCAGGTACCGGTAATGTTAGTGCTGGCAATTCTGCTTGCACAGCTTCTGAATAATAAAGACTTAAAGCTCAAGGGTTTTTTCCGTACATGTGTATTCCTGCCATGTGCGACATCGCTGGTTTCTTATTCTATCATTTTCCGATTCCTGTTCGCACAGGACGGACTGGTAAATAATGCACTGATCAAATTAGGATTTTTAGATTCGGGCTACAATTTCCTCGGTACTGCCTGGTCGGCTAAGATGGTAATCATCATCGCATTGATCTGGAGATGGACAGGATACAACATGGTATTTTATCTGGCCGGTCTTCAGAACATCGAATACTCCGTATATGAGGCGGCAAAAATCGACGGAGCAAACGGCTGGAAGACCTTCTGGGGCATCACGGTACCGCTTCTGAAACCGACAATTATCATGACCTTTATCATGTCAATCAATGGTACATTACAGCTGTTCGACGAGTCTGTCAACTTAACAAACGGCGGACCTGCAAACGCAACGATCACAATGTCCCATTATATTTACAATACCTGTTTCCTGCGTGCTCCGAACTTCGGTTACGGAAGTGCAATGGCGTTCTTCGTATTTATTATTGTAGCAATTCTGGCATTTATTAACTTGAAGGTAGGTGATACACGTGACTGAGAAAAAGAACAAATCAATGATTCAGAGAAGACTGATTCCTACATACATCTTTTTAACGATATTTTCCATCATTTCGGTCTTTCCATTCCTGTGGATGATCTCTGCTGCAACGAACAACTATATCGATATCTCTAAGGGACGTCTGATGCCGGGTACCTTCGCTGCAGAGAATTTCCGGAATCTGATTGCACAGCAGCCTCTGGCACGTGCAATGGCCAATTCATTTTTATATGCTATCGGCGTGACTGTAATCTGTCTTTTCATCTGTTCACTGGCAGGCTATGGATTTGAGGTTTATCACGACAAATGGAAAGATAAATTGTTCTCTATTCTGCTTCTTGCAATGATGGTTCCGCAGGTAGCAACGATGATTCCTCTTTTCCAGATGTTTTCAAAAGCACACCTTTTGAATTCGGCGATTGGTTTCTTCCTTCCGATGATATCGACACCGTTCATGATCATGATGTTCCGTCAGAATGCAAGAGCATTTCCGATTGACATCATTGAGGCGGCACGTATCGACGGTCTGAATGAGATACAGATCTTCTTCCGCATGTTCTTCCCGACCATGAGATCTACTTATGCGGCAGCTGCAGTTATCACATTCATGAATGCATGGAATGCTTACCTGTGGCCGAAGGTAATCATGACCGACGGAAAGTCTCTTAACATGGTAATGTTGATCGCCAACACGATCGGCGGATACAAGATCGACTACGGTATGATTATGATGGGCGTATTGTTCTGTTCAATGCCTACAATGATCGTATTCTTCGTACTGCAGAAGCAGTTCGCAGAAGGTATCACCGGCGCGGTTAAGTAAAACCTGGCTTATACTGATATCAGAAATATAAATATAGGCTTTATCTTTCAGTTATATAATCTGATAAACGGTTACTCCGTGAAAGAAAATATTTTATTGCCCATAATGTATGGCAGAAAAAGAGTAAA
>CAQNVT010000077.1 GCA_948844705.1 uncultured Dorea sp. | reverse complement strand
GCGCAGAACTGCTTTGCGGCGACAGCGGATGCGGCGGACCGTATAATTGGGTGGCTTCTGGGCATAGAAGGCGTTTTCATGCTTTTTCCGGCGGCGACATCTGCCTTCTATGGCGAAAGCGACTATCTCCCTTTTCATTCTGATGTAGTATCTCTCTCTTCATCGTTCTTTGTGCTGATTTTTGAGTAATACAATCAAAAAAGCAATCCACGCCAAGCGGACTGCTTTATATCTCATAAACCAATCCTCTTATTGTTCGATTACTCGCTCAGGTTGGCACCTTCCGTCTGACCGGGGTTGCCGCAGCTTCACAGATCCTTTGTATCTCCACTGCTCTGAATAAGAGAAAGTCTGATATTTATTATTTTCTACACCAAATACTCTACACCGTTTACGCAGATATGTCAAGGTGGGGACGTAGTAAAATTAAAAATACTACGTCCCAGATTGAAAAAACCCTGTCCCCAATTGCTACTTTTTCTTCCTTTTACCGCTTTTACTCAGATGAAAGAGCAAAACACACAAAATCACAAGCTCTGAACAGATCGTTGCAAACGACCACTGGGAAAGCGGAGCATTATCACCTGTCGAAGCATTTGAACTGCCGGCGGTGCTGCCTGTACCGCCAGCACCGCTGCCGGAACTACTACCGGAACTGCCCGAAGCAGTACCGCCGCCGGAGCCCGACCCGGAGCTGCCGGAGCCAGTACCGTTAGAACCGCCGGAGGAATCATTTGGATTGTTACTGCTGTTATTATCCTCGCCGCCTTCGCCCTCAACGATAATGATGATCTCTTCCTCCTGGTCCTCATAGGATATGATCAGTTTCTTTTCTCCTGCCCTGGACATATCGATCCTGTCTGCATTTGTCGTATAATCCGTTATCTTTTCTGAATATCCGTCCTCGTATACGGCCGTCACCTCAAGGTCATCCAGATCCAGCGTTTCTCCTGCCTTATACTTTATCTTCGGCTTCTTTATGGTAAGGCTCGTCGGCGGAAGATCTGGATTATGCACCACCGTAAGCTCTCCCGGAACACCCTCGATAATATAATTTACCGATACGTCCTCTCCGTCTCTGTTCTCAATCTCTACATCACCGTTATATACCGTGATCCATCCTGTTTTTCCTGCCTTCAGTCCTGCCGGTCCTGCAGTCAGGGTAACCTTAACGACCTGATCTCCCTGCAGCAGGTCTCCCTCCACCTCATATTTATCCTTAGCTATGGGCAGAGGATCATTCCAGACAATCCTTTGATTATTAACTTTAATACGCAGCCGGCGCTTGCTTATGGTTATCGTAGCAACATAATCTTCCACCGGTGTATATCCGTCCTTCTCAATCCTGATATAAACCGTATGTTTTCCGGCATTTATATATTCAGGAGCCTTATCACTGTATGTGACCTTTCCGTCCTCATCTGCTACTCCGTAATATACCCGTGCATCCGCCGGGTCTGTAGGCGTAACTGTAATGCTGTGCGGCTCTCCGTCATATTTCCCGCTGAATGTGTCTACCTCGAACTCTATCTTCGGCTCATTGGAACCTACCTCAAAATCATAGGTTACCGTAAGAATTCCCGTATCAGCATTTAAGGAAGCCTTTGCCGCATGGCCGTTTACTGTTGCCGATACTTTATCGGCAAACTTATAGCCTGTGTCTGCCTCCAGCATGACCGTCGCAGTATACGTCTGATCATATTGGGGTTCGGTAACCTCCTTGCCGTCCTTGTCAGACCAGGAAACAGACGGTGCAGCGAACGCTATCCCTTCCGTTTCACACTTAGCCGTCTGATCAAATGCCTTCTTTTCCGGATCCGGCATCTCAATGCCTGTAAGAATCACATTTCCGATCTCTTTCGGTTCTCCCTGCGTACTCTTTCCCAAAATCGCATAGGTAAGGCCGCTGTCTGTATCCGTAGTCTCGAGCCAGATCTTGCACTTATCAAAGCTCTCCTCCGTACCGATATCAACATCCTTTACATTCGCTTTGAGCTGATCCCATTCAAGCTTGAGATTCACGCCGCCTGTATTTGCCTTCATAGTATAATACCAATCAACTCCGTCCTCTGTCTTTCCCTGTATAACGAGATAAGAATTCTCTCTTTCAGTGTTATAGGTAATCACACCAGGCGAATACGTCAAAACTGCTCCCTTAAAACATGTTCCGTCGTCCCTCATCCGGAGATTCATAGCGTTAGGCCTTGTAAGCTCCCCCGTTCCCTCTGCTGACGCCGGCACTGTCGACGCGAAAAGAACCTCGGTTAAATCCAAAGCAAACGCAGGATGATATCCCTCCGTTGTAAATACATCCACTTCATTCAGATTACTATCAGCGCCAAGCCACGCATAAACTTTCTGCTGCATAAGCGGAACAGGAGTCCGTGTCCATGCAATACACTCATCTACACCTTTCGGAAATGCTTTTACCATCGCATCTTCATCTTCCCCGCTTCCAAACAAAAGATATGATTCCGAATTCCCCCGCTTTGCCATCGGTGCATACAGCTTATCTTTCACTGTATACACTTTATCGTCTGCATCCGTATTGCTTATGGTCGTCAGCAACATCAAATCCTGTTCCGCCTTTGTAAAATAATTCTCATCGGTCTGCATATTAATAAACTTTTCCCGCAGGGCACTGACTCCATAATTATTTACATAGACCTCTGTAGGATTAGAATTATCTTTATAGAATATCTCCTTTGCATTCACACCACCCGGAACTTGTATCGTCGTTGGAGGGTTCTGGGCCGTCGGATCCGCATCTTTCATAAAATAAGGCTTCTCCATCTCTATACTCTTACTGGAAAAAAGAATAGTATTAGGTTTTGCGTTTCCCTTATCCCGCCCTATAACATACCACCATTTGGCATCTCCGTTTTCATCTTTTCCAAAATTAATATAACCTACTGTTCCTTTATCTGCCGCATCAGGCGAACTCATATTAAGTGTCCCGTCCATCAACTGCTTCTGACTGGCATAAAAATAAATCGACGGTTCCTCCCCCGCTGCTTTAACAGAAAGCGGCTGAATCCCCAAAAGCGGCACAGCCATGCCTGCAACAAGCATCGTTATCAAACTCAAAGATATCCTTCTCTTTCCTTTGGTATGCCTTTTCATAAGTACCTCCCGGCTTTATTTCAATCAATCAAATATGCATAATTATCTGATATTAATTATATACAAAAAATTTGTGCTGTCAATAAAACGGGGACGCAGTAAAATCAATTTCAATGTCATTAAGTTATGAGTTTTTCCTACAAATTGAAATGTAAAATCGATTAGGAGACCATAGGAGCATTCCCTATGGTCTCCTTTCATCGCCTTATTCTTGAAAGAAGTTCCTTATTTTTGCATGCAAATTAGACAGAAGCTTTCCTCTGCCTGAAAATCCTCCTGTATTTTTATTACCATTTATGCTATTCTATGACCGAAGGACACTGTTGTCTTTTTATTTGTTGGCCTTGAAAAACTACGGCCTGTTC
>CAQNVT010000076.1 GCA_948844705.1 uncultured Dorea sp. | reverse complement strand
TGATCTGAGTTATACCAATCCTATCAATCAATCGGATAGAGGAATAGAAAAACAAGAACCGGGCAAGCCGGATAATGGTATGATTGATGCGATGGATAATGCCACTGCCTGCTTCTTGAGATATTCACTAACAAGGGGATCGGAACGGCGATCATCAATGACGGAGAGCAGAGATATTATTATGGAGAATAAAAATATGAATCAGTATATGGAAAAAACAGAACAGGCATTAGTACATACCTACAACCGCTTTCCCGTTGTGCTTGACAGGGGCGAGGGTGTGTATCTCTATGATACGGAAGGAAAAAAATATCTGGATTTTGCCGCGGGAATCGCGGTATGCGGACTTGGCTACGGAAATGAGGAACTGAACCGGACCTTAAAGGCACAGATCGATAAGCTCACTCACACCTCGAATCTGTTTTATAACACAACCTGCGGACAGGCGGCGGAAGCGCTTAAAAAGGCGGCCAGGATGGACCGGGTGTTCTTCACGAACAGCGGAACAGAGGCGATTGAGGGAGCGCTTAAGGCGGCAAGAAAATATGCGTATAAAAAAGGAACCGGACGCTTCGAATTCATTGCGATGAAGCATTCCTTCCACGGGCGGAGCATCGGAGCGGTGTCAGTGACAGGAAACGAGCATTACCGCACGCCCTTTGAGCCTATGCTTCCCGGCGTGAAATTTGCAGAATTTAATGATCTGGACAGCGTCAAGGCGCTGGTTTCTGATAAGACATGCGCGGTCCTCCTGGAGCCCGTCCAGGGCGAGGGCGGGATCCATATGGCGGATCAGGAATTTATGGAGGGGATCCGAAGACTTTGCGACGAGAAAGGCATCCTGATGATCTGTGACGAGATTCAGTGCGGGATGGGCCGGACCGGTTCCATGTTCGCCTGGCAGTCCTACGGTACAAAACCGGACATCATGGCGATGGCAAAGGCGATCGGAAGCGGTGTTCCGGTAGGGGCATTTGCCATGACAGAGGAGGTGGCAGAGTATTCCCTGGAGCCGGGAGACCACGGTACGACCTACGGCGGAAATCCCTTTGCCTGCGCCGCTGTGGCAAAGACTCTGGAGATATTCGAAAGGGAAAAGCTCGCAGAGCATGTCAAGGAAGTCGGCGTATATCTTAAGGAGCAGCTGAATGCGCTTAAAGAGACCTCTGATGAAATACTGGAAAGGCGCGGCACCGGCCTGATGCAGGGAATCAAGATCAGGAAGCCGGTAGGCGGGGTTATAGAGGAGGCGCTTAAGGAGGGGCTTATCATCATCAGCGCAAGCGAAAACGTGATCCGGCTTGTGCCGCCGCTTATTATAACAAAGGAGCACGTGGATGAGATGATCCACATATTAGGGAAAATATTATAAGTGGATTAATAGGCAGTATAGTATTAAAAATATCAATAAAAAAAGTCTGATTATTGAATGTTTGAATAATCAGATTTTTTTATTTGCGCAAAATATGGGCACAATCCTTATTAGAACAAAAAGTGCAAGAAATGAAGAAAAATAGTCTGCAAACTTTTGGAGTTTATAAAAGTGCACATGCGATATATAATCAACTCATAAAAATTGTGCAAATTGCCATAAATACAAGGAGGAGACAAGATGTTTAAAGCAAAATTAAAGGTAATGAATGAAACGGGCCTTCATGCAAGGCCGGCATCGGATCTGATGGCACTCAGCGGCAAATTCAAGAGCGATATCTGTATTCTGACGGAAACGGCAAGGATTAATCCTAAGAGCATCATCAGTATTTTGGGAGGAGGAGTCTATAAAGGCACAGAGATTACGCTTCAGATCGAAGGAGAGGATGAGGAGGAAGCCGGAAAAGCTCTGGTAGAGCTGATTGAAAACCTCAAGGATTAAATGAGAGGAGGAGACGATGGAGTTAAAGAACCGACAGACAAGTATACTCAGAAGTCTTTTAAGGTCAGGTGAGGGTATGACGATCCGGAATCTGATGGATGGCTATGCCATCGCCAGAAGGACTCTGTACTATGACGTAAAGAAGATCAATGACTGGCTGGCTGAGGATCATCTGGGGGAAATATGGATTTCGGAGCAGAGTGTTAAGGTACATGTCACGGATTATAAAAGACTGGAAAAAAGGATGAGCCAGAGAGAGAATTATTTTTTCTCTGTAGCAGAGCGGCATTCGATGGAAATTATATATATCGCGTTATACCATGAGGCTGTTACGGTTCAAAAGCTGGAGGACTATTTTGATGTCAGCAGAAATACAATTTTAACTGACATAAAGGAAATCCGTAAAAAATTAGAGAAAAGTGCGCTTTCTTTAGATACCTCTGTAAAATCAGGGTATGTAATACGGGGAGAAGAAGCGACCATCCGGAAAATGCTTGGGATACAGATCAGGCAGCTTCTGAATACGGAGGGAAGGGCGGCGGTAAAGCAGTTGTTTCAGAGGAGTCTTAAGATACTGACGGAAAATGACATTGATTTTTATGAGCTGTGCAACAGTGTGATCTATCAGTATGAGATTGACACGAAGGGCGAATGTATATTGTCAAATGTGGGATATGAGAGTCTCAGGATACAGATGGCGCTGATCCGCAGTATGAAGGGCTACGAAAATTGTATGAGTGACGAGGAAAAATATATCCTGATGAACACCCTGTCCTACCGCTCGCTGGAAATCAGCGCGGAAAAGCTGAAAATCCACAACATTATCATTCCCTCCTCTGAAATTTACTACATTACGTCTCTGCTTATGGGAATACAGACGGTAGATTTTCTCTCGCAGGACTGGGAGGACAGCTATATTGAAAAAATATGTGTACAGCTGATTGTAAATTTTGAGCGGATCGGTTGTCTCTTTTTTGCAGACAGAGAGCACTTGCAAAAGCAGCTGATGCACCACGTAAGGCCGCTTTACTACCGGCTCAAATATGCCGTTTCTGCGAACAATCCGATGGTCAGAGACATAAAGCGTATGTATCCGATGGTATTTGATATCACAGAGAGGGCCTTTGAGGAATTAGATTCTGCTTTTCCGGAGGAGGTATCGGATGAAGAGCTGGCCTATATCTGTGTCTATATGGCGAGCAATCTGAATGAAAAAATGATAGAGCTCAGCAATGAAAGCAGCGAAAAAGGGATCTTAATTATCGGAGCTGAAAATATGGCCACTGCGACGATGGTAAAGGAGCAGCTGCAGCAGCTTCTCGGGATCACATTTAAGTACAGCGTTACGAGCAGCAATAAGATCAGGGAATGGATGCTGGAGGAATATATTCTGGTTGTGGTCGTAGGAGAGCTGAAAAATGAAATAAATTGTGACTATCTTGTAAAAACCGATCCCGTGCTCACGGAGACGGACCAGAGGAGGATCATCGATGTCTTGAAGGGAAATCAGGCGATCGCGCGGTATGACAGAAGGATCAATGACATTATTTCTATTGTAAACCGAAATACCTCGGGGTATCTGGAAAACAGCAACCTGTATTTCGAGCTCTTCCGCTATTTCAGGGGAAATGATTCGGGAGGCTCTAAGGAGGCTCCGGCAGATCTCTTTAAGGATAAGATAAAGAAGGAGGAGTTTGTGTTCCTTCCGCATCATACCAGCTGGGAGGGAGCCGTATTGACAGGAGGAAGATACCTGCAGCCGGGGGAAGGGTCGCTTTGCGGAAGGCTGGGAAATCTGATGGCCCGGGGCAAGATGCATACCTATCGGATGCACAGGAAGGTAATGCTTGTCCATTGTCCCATGCAGGGAGATGAGGAAGGGAAGGTGGATGTAGTCATCATGGTTTCCGGTTCGGGGATCGAGTGTCCGGACGGAAAAAAGGCGTACATCATCGTTTGTCTTTCTACAATCGATAATTATGCGCACTGGGGACTTTTACGGACGATTTACCGGTATTTTGAGACAGAAAATCATGTGGAGGGAATTTTAAACTGCTACGAAGAAGAAAAGGAGTGAAGATATAAGGATGAGAAGATACGAAGGGCTTCCGGGTGCAGAAGGACAGGCGCTTGGAAAGGCTGTTTTGACGGAAACAAAGGAATGTACGGTGTTCCTTCGCAGTGTTTCGGATGCGGAGGAGGAGATAGAGCGTTTTAAGAAGGTTCAGGCGGAATACAGCAGGGAGCTGGACGGGCTCTATGAGACGACACTTGAAGATCTGGGGCAGGATTCGGCAGAGATATTTAAGGCATATAAGATGATTGCAAACGACGATTACTTCTTTCAGAATGCGGTGCAGAGAGTCCGTGAGGAACATATCAATATTGACTATGCAGTCAGGCAGGAAATGGAGAAAACCTGCCGGATGTTTGCGGCGATGGAAGACATCTACATGCGCGAGCGCGGTGCGGATATTGAAAATGTATGTAATGAGCTGATTGCAAGGCTTAACGGTGTTTCATCCCGGGAGAGCCGTAAAGAATGGGAGGAGCCCTTTATCATCGTTGCGCGGGATCTGACCCCGGCAGATACGGTCAGGCTTGACAAGAACTGCTTAAGGGGCTTTGTGACAGAAAAGGGCGGCGTGACTTCTCATGCAGTGATACTTGCAAAGACGCTGGGAATTCCGGCGGTCGTAGGTGCATCGGGCATTTTCGAAGGGATCCGGGACGGTGAGTGTATATACATAAATGGTACGGAGGGCTGCGCGGTCACGGATCCGGACGAGGCTCTCAGGGAGAAGTATCTTAAGGAAAAGGAACAGGCAGACCGAAAGAAGAAGCATTTTTTAGAAATGGCGAAAAGAAGGGCGGTTACGCTTGACGGAAGAGAGGTATCCGTCTGCATCAACGCAGGAGATTCAGACAGTACGGAAGATTTTCACGCGGATGTTTGCGACGGGATCGGACTGTTCCGTACGGAATTTTTATACATGAATGAGACAGAGTATCCTTCGGAGGAGAAGCAGCTTGCGGTTTACCGGAAGGTGCTTGAGCGTTCAGAGGGCAAGGAAGTGATTATAAGGACATTGGATATCGGCGGCGACAAGCAGTTAGACTATATGGAGCTCCCCAGGGAGGATAATCCGTTTCTGGGATACCGGGCGATCCGGTTGTGCCTGGACAGAAAAGAAATGTTTAAAACACAGCTCCGGGCGCTTTTAAGGGCATCCGTATACGGAAATATGAAGATCATGTTCCCCATGATCGTGACGCTTGAGGAGCTGAGAGCGGCAAAGGCACTTCTCAGAGAAGCAGCAGATGAGCTTCAGGCAGAAGGAAAGAAGTATAAAACGGATATTCCGGTGGGAATCATGATCGAGACGCCGGCAGCAGTTCTTTTAAGCGATAAGCTTGCGAGGGAGGCAGATTTCTTTTCCATCGGGACAAATGATTTGATCCAGTATACGACGGCGACGGACCGGATGAATGAAAAGGTGCAGTATCTGTACACCTCCCGTAATCTCTCTGTGCTCCGTGCGGTACGGCTTGTGATACAAAATGCCCACAACGAACATATTCCTGTGGGAATGTGCGGGGAAGCGGCATCGGACGAGCTGCTGGTCCCGGTTCTTCTCGGACTCGGCCTGGATGAATTCAGTATGGTGCCGGCACGGGTCGGAAGGGTGAAGAGCCTGATATGCAGATCAGAATATAAGAAGCTTAAGGACTTTGCGGAAAAGGTACTGGATCAGGATACGATAGCCGCGGCAGAGAACCTTTTAAGAGCCGCGGCGGCAGAAGCAGAAAAATAAATGGGGAATGAAAGATGGAACAGAGGATCTGTATGTATTGCGGTAAGCCGGCAGGAAAGACAAAGCACATCCTTCGGGCAGGGAAAAAGGAAGAGTATGATATTTACTGCTGCGGTATACAGTGCTATCAGGATATGAAGCGGTATATTGAAAGTACATCATCAAAAAAGAAAAATATTCTGTACATAGCAGCGGCTGTATTTGTGCTGATGAATCTTGTGATTTTCGGATATAAAATGAACTTTCGCTTTATGTATCTGCCTATGACAGGGCTTGGAGTTATTCTTATGATCAGTCCGTCAATTTATGTGACCAGCTGGTTTTTTGAAAAATACGGCGTAAAAAGGACGGTGAAGGGCGTCCGTCTGGCGGGAGCGGCAATTGTGCTTCTGGGAATTTTGTTTACGGTTTTCTGGAAGCCATAGAACTGTATAAAATGCACAAAAAGAACAGAAGAATGCATGGAAAAGTATGAAAAATGTGAAAAGAGTTGGACTTAAATTAGACGGATACATGTAATACGATAGAAGCAGCTTAAGAAAATACTTTAGTGAATTTGGCGGAGGTGTAAAGATGTCACTATTAAACGAGAGCCTCATAGTAATAGGGGCTGATGTTGAAACGGCGGAGGACTGCATCCGGCTTGCGGCAGGATTATTTGAGGAGAATGGCTATGTGAAGGAAGGATACGCAGATGCGGTAGTAAAGAGGGAGCAGGAGTATCCCACCGGACTTCCGGGAAAGGGAATTAATATAGCGATTCCGCATACGAATAATCAGCTGGTCAACCATCCGGCAGTAGGTGTGATCATACCTGTCAGACCGGTAAAATTCAGTATGATGGGGATGAAGGAGCAGGTTTTGGACTGCGAGGTGATCCTTCCTCTTGTTGTGAAGGATTCTCACCAGCAGATCGATATGCTGAAAAGGATGATGCAGATCATTCAGGACAGTGAGACACTGACCAGAATACGTAATTCAGAGAATAAAGCGGAGATCATATCACTGCTTGGTTCTCTTGAAGAATAAATTATAACGAAAGGAGTAAAGAGTATGAGAGCAGTAAGAATTTTATCTGTGTGCGGTTCAGGAACCGTAAGCTCAGCGATGCTGACATCCAAGCTTACGGACGTTCTGGAGGAGAAGGGCTACGAGGTAGAAGCCACAGAGGTCGCGCCCGGGGGAGTTGCAGTGGCGGTAAGCTCGGCGGAATACGATCTGATCGCGTATACCAGTCCGGTAGATGACAGCTACGGACTGCCGCTTCTGAATGCAACCGGCTTTCTTGTAGGCCTTAATGAGGACGAGTTTATTGAGGAACTGATGAATGTAGTCGGAAAGCTAAAGCTGTAGTTATTGGAAGGAGAAGAAGAGATGTTTGAGACACTAAAGCTAATATTTGATACATTTGGTAAAGAGCTGATGGTTCCGGTCATGATCTTTATCATATGTAAAATTTTTAAAACACCTACGAAAAAAGCATTTTCATCCGCAGTACTTGTCGGTGTGGGATTAAAGGGTATGACGTTTATTACGGCGGAATTCGGTGCGGTGCTCTCTCCGCTGATCCAGCAGTTTGTAGAGGCAGTAGGCCTGGATCTTAAGGCGCTGGATATCGGATGGCAGGCGGTTGCTTCCGTGGCATATTCTACGGATATCGGCATGATGTTTATCGGAGTGGGGCTTTTGTTCCAGATCATTTTATGGCTGGTAAAGTGGACGGACATTTTTATGCCCTCGGACCTGTGGAACAATTACTCGATCATCGTATGGGGCTCTATGCTGTATCAGCTGAAGCACAATCTGGTGATGGCCTTCGTGCTGATGCTGTTTGTCAATATGGTCACGCTTCTGATCGCCGAGGTGATCCAGAAGAGATGGTCCACCTATTACCATTATCCGGGCTGTGCGATGACGGCCCCGCACCACAACGGAGACGCGCCGATGTACCTGGTACTTAATATTGTTTTCAATAAGCTGGGACTCGATAAGATCAAGGCAGACCCGGCGTCCATCCGCAGGAAGATCGGATTCCTGGGAGAGCCTATGTACATTGGCCTGGTGGTAGGCCTGTTCCTTGGTATCGTAGGAAATTATTATCAGCTGGGGAGCATGCCGGCGTGGGGAAGCGTACTGAATGTTGCGATTACCTGTTCGGCAGTTATGGCGATATTCCCGAAGATTGCGGGATTGTTTGCCTCCGGCTTTACGGCCCTTACAGATTATTCCAGAAAGACTCTCAAAAAGAGCAAATACGGGGAAGACAGAGAATTTATCATCGCAGTAAACGATGCGCTCGGCTATGGAGAGACGGCTACGCTTACAACAGGACTTCTGGTGATTCCGGTCTGCGTACTGCTGGCATTTATCCTTCCGGGAAATGTGGTCGTACCGCTGATGGTGCTTCCGTCGCTTCCTTATATGGTTGAGATTCCGGTATCTCTGTGCAACGGAAATGTAATCAAAGCGTGGATCATGGCTTGTATCGTATTCTGTGCAAAGACCATGATGTGCTCCTACTGGGCGGAAACCTTTACGCAGGTGGCTGCGGACGCGGGATTTGAAGCGGCGGTAACGGCGCTGGCGGGAGGCACGCTGATCATCGGATACATTATGTCAAACTGCACGGCAGGACTTATCACAATGGCATTTTTAACAATGAATCCGGTCATTATCATAGCGGTGATCGCAGTATATCTTGTGCTGTTCGTACTGTTTAAAAAGAATAAAGCCTCCGTACGGGAATACCTTGAGAAGATTGCATTGGGGGATGCTTATGTAGCTCCGGAGCCGGCCGCGGCGGATGCCTCATAAAGACGGATAAAAGTAAGAATAAAATAATGCCGGTGAGGATGTCCCGTACCTATGAAAAAAATATAGGAAGGGACATTCCCTCTTTTGGAAAGGATATGGAAAATATGAAAATAGTTGTAATCGGAGATATTGTAGTCAGCTGCAGGCTGTTAACAGAGGCGGCAAAAAGCCTTCCGGGCGGAGAGCATGAGATTCGGGCCATAGAATGGAAAAGCGAGACCAGGCAGGAGTTTCAGAAAAAAGCCCTGAATATCGAGAAGAACGGACCGGAAGCAGAAAAGGTGCCGCAGGAGGCATATGAGGCCGTAAAAGATGCGGATGTTTTGCTGACCCATTTTTGCCCGGTGCCTGAGAATCTGATCGAGGCGGGGAAGCAGCTTAAGCTGATCGGCACATGCCGGGGCGGGATGGAGCATGTAGACATCGCGGCGGCTACAAAGCGTAATATACCGGTCATCCACTGCATCAGAAACGCAGAGGCGACCTCGGATTTTGCGGTAGGCCTCATGTTTGCCGAGACAAGGAATATAGCGAGGGCTCATGCAGCCATCCGTCAGGGAAGCTGGAGAAAGGAATATGTAAACAGTGGATATACTACCTCTATGTGCGAGATGACGGTGGGAGTGGCAGGTCTTGGACATATCGGAAAGCTGGTAGCAAAAAAATGCGCCGGAATCGGAATGAAGGTCATCGCATATGACCCGTTTGTCACTCAGAAAATGGCGGACGAGGCAGAGGTTCCGGTCACGATGGTGGAACAGAAGGAGCTGTTTTTAAAAGCGGATATCGTAAGCCTTCATCTCCGCGTTACGCCGGAGACAAAAAACAGTATCAACAAAGAGCTGTTAAGCCTGATGAAGCCTACGGCATATCTTATCAATACATCAAGAGCAGGCGTCCTGTGTAAGGAAGATCTCTTAGAGGCGCTTCAGAACAGGACGATCGGGGGCGCGGCGCTTGATGTGTTCTGGGAGGAGCCCATTCCGGAGGATGATCCGCTCCTTAAGCTCGATAATCTTACCATGACGCCTCACAATGCGGGAAATGTTGTGGATGCGCTTCCAAAGTCGCCTCTTTTGCTGGCAAAAATGATTGTTCAGTACTGGGAGACCGGAAAAAGCGATATGGTTGTAAATCTGAAAAATATTACGAAATAAAACGGAGGGAAACATTATGTTAATGGAAAAAGAACGTGCGGAAATCGTAGAATACGGCAAGAAAATGAGTGAATCCGGGCTATGCCGCGGAACCAGCGGAAATATCAGCATCTATGATCCGGAGACAGGCTATATGGCGATCAGCCCTTCCGGTATCGGGTATTTTGAGACCGAGGCCCGGGATGTAGTTGTCATGGATCTGCACGGAAATGTAATAGAAGGAAGCAGGGCTCCTTCCAGTGAATACGGCCTTCATGCAGTGATCTATGAGAATAAGCCGGAGGCAAGGGCAACGGTACACACCCATTCACCTTATTGTACGACCTTCGCAGTCTTAAATCAGCCTTTAAAGGCAGTACATTATGTGATCGGAGGCGCGGGGGTGTCAGAGATTCCGTGCGCACCGTACGAGACCTTCGGAACACCGGAGCTTGCAGAGAGCGTGAAGAATACCATCGGGGAGAGCAAGGCGGTCCTCCTTCAGAACCATGGCCTTGTAGCCTGCGGGCCGAAGCTTGCCAAAGCATTTAGCCTGGCAGTCAACCTGGAATTTGTAGCGGAGATGCAGTACAGGGCAATGTGTGTCGGCACACCGTCGATCCTGAGCGACAAAAAGATGGCGGAGGCCATGGAACGTTTTAAAAGTTATGGGCAACCGGCGAAAAATAACGAAAAAAAGGATAGCATGGGATATTAATGGACGGGGGTACACATATGAAAAGAGCTGTTTTATATAAGGAAGAGGAGCTTCGTATCGAGGAGTGTCCGATTCCGGAGATCGGCCCGGGTGAGGTTCTTATCAAAAATAAGATATCCACGACATGCGGAACCGACGTAAAAATATATAAGAGAGGTTATCCACTTCTGACTCCGCCCCATCCCTTCGGCCATGAGTATTCGGGTGTAATACAGGCAGTAGGACGGGATGTGAAGGGCTTTAAGGAGGGTGACCGTGTGGCGGTGCATAATACGGCGCCCTGCAATGAGTGCTATTACTGCAAGAAGGGACTTCACTCCATGTGTGAGGACATGCTGTTTAACAGAGGCTCCTATGCAGAATATGTAAAGGTTCCGGAACGGATCGTGCGCCAGAATATGTTCGTGATAGATTCTTCCGTCTCACACAAGACCGCTTCCTTAATGGAGCCGTTCTCATGCGCCGTTTACGGAATCGATAACTGTCCGATCCATCCGGGCGACACGGTAGCGGTAAACGGAGCCGGACCTATCGGTCTGATGTTCGCAAGGCTCGCGGTTCTTCGGGGAGCGAAGGTCATTGTTTCGGATCTGAAAGAAAACAGGCTTAAGCTGGCCGAAAGGCTGGGAGTCTGGAAGGCAGTCAACCTGTCCGGTGTGGAGGATTCCGTTTCCTTTATAAAGGAGCTTACCGATGCAGGCAGGGGAGCAGACGTCGTCATAGAGGCGACAGGCCTTATCGGAATCTGGGAGACCAGCGTCAGGATGGCGAGAAAGGGCGGCTTTGTCCTCCTGTTCGGAGGTACGAAGGGAGGCAGCGTGCTTCATGTGGATGCGACACTTCTTCACTACTCACAGGTGACCATCAAGGGAGTATTCCACACGACCCCGCAGCATGTTATGACCGCGCTGGAACTTTTGAAGATGGGAGTCATCTCAGAGAATGATTTTATTCAGAATGAGTACCGGCTTGAGGATCTGGAAAAGGCAATCCTTGAGCACGCATCCGGTGACGTGATCAAAAATTGTATCGTATATGAGGACTAAGGAGGCAGGTAATAATGGAAGAAAAGACAGTAATTGACAGAATGCTGGAAAAGGCGAAAGCCGCACAGACAGAAATAGAGGGCTATACGCAGGAGCAGGTGGACAGGCTTGTAAAACTCATAGGAAAGACAATTTATGACAACGCAGAGCTTCTGGCGGAGGAGGCGGTAAAGGAGACGCATTTCGGCAGAGTGGACAGCAAGATATACAAGCAGAAGAAAGCGACTGCCGCAGCATGGTACTATCTCAGAGATAAAAAATCAGTAGGAATTATCGAAAATGATACGATAAATAAAGTCGTGACCTTCGCAAAGCCGCTGGGAGTGATTGCGTGTCTTGCTCCAAGTACAAATCCTACTTCCACGGTGGCAAGCAACGGAATGAATATTATAAAATGCAGGAACAGTATGATCGTTTCTCCGCATCCGGGGGCAAAAAACGTGACGATCCACGGGGTGAATCTGATCAATGAAGCATTGAAGGAGGCAAAGGCTCCGGAGAATCTGATACAGATCATCACGGAGCCGAGTATGGACAGGACGAAGGAGCTGATGACGAAGGCGGATGTGATCGTGGCAACAGGCGGACATGCCATGGTAAAATCCGCGTACTCCAGCGGACGTCCGTCGTTCGGCGTGGGTCAGGGAAATGTACAGGTCGTGATCGCAGACGATTATAAGGATTATGATAAGATAGCGGCTACCGTTGTATCAAGCAGGGCGTATGACAACGGAATTCCGTGCACGGGAGAGCAGGCGCTGCATTTCCCGAAGGAGGATTATGATAAGGTTGTAGAAGCCTTTGTTAAGGCAAAAGCCGCTGTCATTCCGGATGATAAAGCCCAAAAGCTTGCAGGAATTTTGTTTAAAGAAAACGGCGCCATCAATCCGCAGTATGTCGGAATGAAGCCGGCAAGGCTTGCAGAGCAGCTGGGCTTTGAGGTGCCGGAGGACACAGAGATTCTGATTTTTAATAACCGTGGATTGGGAAGAGATAACTGGCTGTGCAGGGAGAAGCTGTGTCCGGTCGTTCAGCTGTTTCCGTATGACAGCTTTAAGGAAGGCGTGGCAGCGGCAAAGTCCAATCTCTTATGGGAAGGCGCCGGCCATACCTCCGTCATATATACGGATGATGAAAAAAAGGCGGAATATGCAGGAGAAGAGCTTCCGGTAGGCCGGCTTGTAGTAAATCAGGCCGGGGGAGCCGCTTCCGGAGGAAACTATATCAACGGACTACATCCGACCATGTCACTGGGCTGCGGAAGCTGGGGCAATAATTCCATCTCTGAAAATCTGACCTATAAGCACCTGATGAATGTGACAAAGCTTGCATATTACCATGATTGTACCATGCCCCCGCTTGATGAGGTGTGGCTGTAGGAAGGAGCTTTCAGATGGCATTTGATAATTTAAGAAACAGGATCGCGGTCGCAGGAATCGGATACACGCCGCAGGGAAAGGTGGCGGACCGGACGGCAGTAAGCTTCCATATCGAGGCTGTTAAAAATGCCATAGAGGATGCGGGCATCGGCAAAGAGGAGGTCGATGCCCTGCTCCTTTACAGGCATTTTGATGCGATCGGCGGCGACTATGACGTAACGGCATTCACGGCAGCAGAGCAGCTGGGGATCCGTCCGAAGCTTTTAAGTCAGGAGACCTATTGTACAAGAAGCTGGCTTCTCTACTGTGCAGGTTTGTTGGTGAGCGGGCTTTGCAGGTATGTCGTGCTCTCCTACGGCGATAACGCAAGGAGCGCAAGAAGAAGCTTCGTAAAGGAGCTGAAGGGCGGAAATGCCGTGGATGAACTGGCGGCGTACGGCGACCTGAGCACAATGGCGAAATATTCCATGCTGGCAAGGCGGGCGCAGGATGCGTTCGGGACAGGTCCGGCAGTCTGGAAGGAGATCGCCATTGCCCAGCGTAGGTGGGCAAACCTGAATCCCATTGCCTCCATGAATCATAAGCCTCTTGATGAGGAGGGCTATTATGCGGCAGATCTGGTGGCAGAGCCGCTCCGTCTTCTGGACGCTACACCCAATTCGGATGGGGGACGTGCGATCGTTCTTACAACGGCAGAGCGTGCGAAGGCACTCTGCCGCCATCCGTTAGTAACGATCCGGGGGTTCGGAAGTGCGAACCAGCCGTTATCTCCGTATCGGCTGTGCGCGGAGGATTCCGATTCCGCGGCGGCAAGGGCAGGCAGACAGGCTTTTGAGATGGCAGGAGTCACAAAGGAGGATATCGATGCATGTGAGCTGTACGACTGCTTTACCTATACGGTGGAAGCGACACTCAGGGATTATGGATTCTTCCGGGCAGGGGAGGAAAAGGAGTTTCTTACGAAGGAGCGTCTGGGACCGGGAGGAGAATTTCCGGTAAATACGTCCGGAGGCATGCTCTCCGAAGCATATTTTATGGGACTGACACCTGTAAGCGAGGGAGTCATGCAGCTGATGGGAAGGTGCGGGGAGCGCCAGCTGGGAGTTTATCCGGGGACAAAGACGCCCGGACTCATTATGTGCAGTGATAACGGAGGAGTATTCCAGAGTCATGCTTCATTAATATTAGAGAGGATGTAGTAATATGCAGAACGAATATTTTGCACCGGGAATCAGTGCAGATACCAGATTTTTCTGGGAAGGAACAAGGGAGCATAAGCTTTTGGCACAGAGATGTAAAAAATGCGGGAAGCTCCGCTGGCCGGCGTCGTATCTGTGTCCGGAATGTCTGAGCGATGACACGGAGCTCGCAGAGCTGTCCGGGGAAGGAGTATTATATTCCTTTACCGTATTTCACAAGCCGTTTCATCCGTCCCTTTCGGAGAAGGTTCCCTATATTGTATGCGAGGTAGATCTGAAGGAAGGGATCCGGATCGTTTCCAATCTGGCGGAGAGCGGCGGAGTAAGGCCTACGTGCGGAAGCAGGCTTAAGGTATGCTGGCAGGAACTTGAAGGCTATACAAAACCGGTATTTAAGATGGAGGAAACGTAAGATGAGAGTAGTTATATTAGGCGGCAACCCGGCCGGTATGAGTGCGGCATCAAGGATAAAAAGGAAGTCTCCGGACACTGAGGTGATCGTACTGGAAAAAAGTCAGGAGGTGTCCTATGGGGCATGCGGACTTCCGTACTACGTGGCAGGACTGAATGAGGAGCTCGACCTGATCCGTATCCGTAAGGTATCCGAATTTGAAAAATCCGGCATTTGTGTATGGACGGGCTGTGAGGCGGTCGGGATCGACTATGACAGAAAGACCGTGCTTGCGAAATCTGCGGAAAAGGGAAGGCTCGAGGTCTCCTACGGCAAGCTGGTGATCGCTACAGGGGCATCGCCGAAGCTTCCGCCGGCCGGGGGGACCGGACTTAAGAACATTTTCTGCCTGAAAACCCTTCAGGATGCGGAAAATCTGAAAGAAGCACTCCTTGAGAAACGGGGGAATGTAGTGATTATAGGAGGCGGCTACATCGGACTGGAACTTGCCGAGGCATGCCTTTTAAGGAAGGTCCGGTCGGTGCGTATCATAGAGGCGGCGGACCGGCTCTTAAGTGTATTTGATGAAGAATTTGGAAAAGCGGCAAAAGAGGAGCTTGAAAAGCATGGTGTATCCGTTCATACGGGAGAGTATGTGAAAAGCTTTGAGGGGCAGGACGGAGAGGTTCGGTTAGTTCATACGGATAAGGGCTCTTATCCGGCTGATGCTGTGATCATGTCGGTGGGTGTATCGCCCAATACCGGCTTTGCGGGAGAGATAGAAAAGCTTCCGAACGGTGCACTCCTTACCGATCAGGCGATGAGGACCTCAAGAGAGGATGTATACGCTGCAGGGGACTGTGCGTCTGTCCTTCATCGTGTGACAAAGAAGCCAGTCTATATTGCACTTGGCACGAACGCAAACAAGCAGGGGCGTCTGGCGGGAGACAGTGTGCTTGGAAAGCCGGTCTGCTTCGACCGGGCTCTTGGGACCTCAATGCTTCGGTGTATGGACCTGGAGCTTGCCAAAACCGGACTTTCTGAGGCGGAGGCAAGGGCCGGGGGAATCGATTACAAGGTAAAAACGGTTCAGGCGCGCAGCCATGCCAGATATTACCCGGATCCGGCCATGATTACGGTAAAGCTTGTATACGAAGCACAGAGCCGCCGGATCCTGGGAGCGCAGATCATGGGTGAGAAGGAAGCGGCGTGGAGG
>CAQNVT010000075.1 GCA_948844705.1 uncultured Dorea sp. | reverse complement strand
GCGTCTACGAAGATCGTACTTGGTACGCCGTGCCCCATGCCCGGCAGTAAGGCATAGAAGATGACGAACCTGATCCGTCAGGAGAATGTGAAAGCAGTGGATGCCTACATCAGCCGTATTGATGAGATGATCGAGCGAAAAGGAGAATGGTTATGGCGCTGAAGAAAAAACCAGTGACAGGGATGAAGGATATGATGCCGGCAGAGATGGAGATCCGGGATTATGTTATTCATCTGATAAAAGAAACATATAAAACCTTCGGTTTTTTATCTATGGAGACTCCCTGCGTGGAGCATATTGAAAATCTGTGCAGCAGGCAGGGCGGGGATAATGAGAAGCTGATCTTTAAAATCTTAAAACGCGGCGAGAAGCTTAAGCTTGCGGAGGCGAAGGAGGAAGGAGACTTGGTGGACGGCGGGCTGCGCTACGACCTGACCGTACCTCTTGCCCGGTATTATGCGAACCACGCAAATGATCTCCCATCCCCTTTCAAGGCGATGCAGATTGGAAATGTGTGGAGGGCAGACCGCCCGCAGAAAGGGCGTTTCCGCCAGTTTGTGCAGTGTGATATCGATATTCTCGGGGAGGCGGGAAGCCTTGCAGAGATTGAGCTTATTCTGGCGACCACATCTATGCTTGGAAAGCTCAACTTTAAAAATTTCACAGTGAATATCAATGACCGGAATATACTAAAAGCTATGGCGGCATTCTGCGGTTTCAAGGAAGAAGACTACGATGAGGTATTCATCATTCTTGACAAGATGGATAAGATCGGGGCTGACGAGGTGGCAAAAGAGCTTGTCGGACTCGGGTATGAGAAGGAGAATGTAGACAGTTATCTTAAGCTTTTTGACGAGGCGGCGGGGGATATATCGGGCGTCCGTTATCTGAAAGAAAAGCTTGGGGATTTTCTAAGTGATGAGACTGCGGACAGCATGGAGATGATTATCTCCAGCGTGGAGGCGGCAAAGGACTGTGAGTTCAATATCCGCTTTACCCCTACGCTGGTGAGAGGGCAGTCCTACTATACCGGAACTATTTTTGAAGTGACGATGGATGACTTCGGCGGTTCTGTAGCCGGGGGCGGACGGTACGATAAGATGATCGGAAGGTTCACCGGACAGGATACGCCTGCCTGCGGATTTTCCATCGGCTTTGAGCGGATTGTCATGCTGCTTCTGGAAAATGGCTATCAGGTGCCGAAGAAGGGCGTGAAAAAGGCATACTTGTTAGATAAGAAACTTCCAAAAGAAGGAATCTTAAAAGTTCTTGAGCAGGCGAAGGAAGATCGGGAAGCAGGAATGCAGGTATTGATCGTGAAGATGAAGAAGAATAAAAAGTTTCAGAAAGAGCAGCTTGCGGCAGACGGATATGAAGAGATGCAAGAGTGTTATGCTGAGTAAGAGATGATAAGTGATAAAGGAGAAAAAAGAAATGGCAGAACTGATGAAGGGCTTGAAGAGAACCCACAGATGTGCGGAGATTACGGCGGCCAATGCGGGAGAGACGGTAACCGTCATGGGATGGGTGCAGAAGAACAGAAATAAAGGGGGGCTGGTGTTTGTTGATGTGCGTGACCGCTCCGGTATTATACAGGTAGTGTTCGAGGAAGGAAAGTCTGATGAGGCGCTTATTGAGAAAGCGGCGAAGCTTCGGGCGGAGTTTGTCGTGGCGGTTGTGGGCGAGGTGGCAAAACGTTCTGGCGCGGTGAACGAGCATCTTTCTACAGGCGAGATTGAGATTATCCCCAAAGAGCTTCGGGTTCTTGCAGAGTCCGAGACACCGCCGTTCCCGGTGGAGGAGAATGTGAAGACGAAGGAAGAGATCCGGCTGAAATACAGGTATCTTGACCTTAGAAGGCCGGATATGCAGCGGAATCTGATGATGCGAAGCAAAGCGGCGACGCTGATTCGCCAGTTCCTTGCAAATGAAGGCTTTCTTGAGATTGAGACCCCAATCCTTATCGGCAGCACGCCGGAAGGGGCAAGAGATTACCTTGTGCCGAGCCGAATCCACCAGGGACATTTCTATGCGCTTCCCCAGTCGCCGCAGCTTTTTAAGCAGCTTCTTATGTGCTCCGGCTGTGACCGCTATTTCCAGTTGGCGAAATGCTTCCGGGACGAGGATCTGCGTGCAGACCGCCAGCCGGAATTTACCCAGATTGATATGGAGCTTTCTTTTGTGGATGTGGATGATGTCATCGATGTCAACGAACGTCTGTTAAAGGAGCTGTTTTCAGAGGTTATGGGTGTGGATGTACCTCTTCCGATTCCGCGGATGACCTGGCAGGAAGCCATGGACCGTTACGGCTCCGATAAGCCGGATATTCGGTTTGGCATGGAGCTTACGGATGTGACGGAGGTTGTGAGAGGAAGCTCTGCCCGGAGGAGAGGTACGGTATCAAGTGCCCCTATGAGCGGGAGGCGGACAGGATAGTGGTGCATAATACGGCCAACGACGCGCCGGCGGTGAAT
>CAQNVT010000074.1 GCA_948844705.1 uncultured Dorea sp. | reverse complement strand
TGTTAGCTATCTCATCTTAGCGACATGTATCGGAGGAAGGAGGAGCGCTTGACGGCCTTACGGTGAGGGATACAAAAACCGGCGAAGAAGCATTTCTTAAGTCATCCCTTGCGGTTCTTGCGGTCGGACACAGCGCGAGGGATACCTTTCTCATGCTGCGGGGCCGGAGGGTGCGGATGGAGCCGAAAGCCTTTGCAGTCGGAGTCCGTGCCGAGCATCCGCAGGTTCTGATCAATGATGCCCAGTACGGCAGGGGGCAGAGGTGCAGGCTGCCCGCCGCAGCATATAAGCTTACGGCAAAGCTTCCGAACGGAAGAGGCGTCTATACCTTCTGCATGTGTCCGGGAGGTTATGTGGTAAATGCATCCTCCGAGGAAGGCCGTCTCGCGGTAAACGGTATGAGCTACAGCGGACGGGACGGAAGAAATGCAAACAGCGCGGTCATCGTGACGATAACTCCCGAGGATTATAAGAATTACGGCCGGACGGAGGGAGACGCTCTGGCAGGCATGTATTTCCAGAGACATTTGGAAGAGCAGGCGTATCAGGCGGGAGGAGGAAGCGTGCCGGTCCAGCTTTTCGGAGATTTCTGCAAAAACAGGGCGTCGGAGGGCGCCGGAAGCATCCTGCCGCAGATGAAGGGCGGATACTCCTGGGGAAATGTGCGGAGCATATTTCCGGAATATATTGCCGCTTCACTGGAGGACGGAATTAAGGAATTTGATAAAAAGCTTCCCGGCTATGCGGATCCGGCGACAGTGCTTTCCGCAGTGGAGAGCAGGACGTCGTCACCGGTCCGGATCGTGCGGGACGAATTGCTGGAAAGTAATATCAGAGGGCTCTATCCGTGCGGGGAGGGAGCCGGCTATGCGGGCGGTATTACATCAGCCGCCACAGACGGACTAAAAGTGGCAGAAGCCGTCAGCAGAATATACCGTCCGTTCGACAAATCTTAAAAAGGATTAAGAAAAAATTAACAGTATTAGTCTATACACATTTCGGGAAATGTGATAAAATATATTGAGTTTTTTAGAGAGAAACATGAGGAGGAGTACATATGAAAGGAACGGGAAGCAAGAATACATGGGCATTATTCCTGCTTATTCTGGCGGGGATCGTGCTGGGCGGCTTTATCGGTATGCTGGCGGAAGGGGTGCCTGCGCTTAGCTGGCTTGGCTATGGACAGACCTTCGGGCTGGATGCCCCGTTGATCCTGAATCTGGGACTTCTGGTCATCACCTTCGGCCTTACGATCAAGATTACGATCGCAAGCATCATAGGTGTTGTTATTGCTATAATTATTTACCGCTTCTTATAGTTCTACAAAAGAGCATCGTTGAATCTAAAGGAACATATGAATCAAAATAATACCATGAAAGAGATACCAAGCATGGAGCGGCCTTATGAAAAGTGTGAGAGCCGCGGTGCGGCGAGTTTAAGTGACGCGGAGCTTCTGGCAGTGCTTTTGCGTACCGGCACCCGGGGTGAAAATGCCCTTGAGCTTTCTGAGAGGATACTTTATCATGCGGGCGAAAGCGGCATTTTAAGTATTCATCAGTTCAGCATGGAACGGCTGATGAAGATCAAGGGGATCGGACGGGTAAAGGCGATACAGATATCCTGTATATCCGAGCTTACCAAACGTCTTGCCAAAACCTGCGCACAGGAGCTTTTAAGTTTTCAGGATCCGGATTCCATCGCAAAATATTATATGGAGGATCTCCGGCACGAAAAGCAGGAGCATATGAAGCTTTTGATGCTGAATTCCAAATCAAAGCTTCTCGGGGAAACCAACATATCGAAGGGAACCGTAAATGCCTCGCTTATCACTCCGAGAGAGCTTTTTATAGAAGCATTACAAAAGAATGCTGTATCTATTATTATAATGCATAACCATCCGAGCGGCGACCCCACTCCAAGCAGAGAAGACCTGCTGACGACAAGACGGATTCAGGAAGCCGGAGCATTGATCGGAATTGATCTGTTAGATCATATTATTATTGGCAATAATTGTTATATCAGCTTTCGCAAGGAGGGTATGCTGTAGAAAGGACAACCATATGGCAAGAAACACATACGGGCTGGATCTCGGCTCTTATGATATTAAAGTTTATGATAAAAAGCAGGATGTGATCTGGAAAGAGAAGAATGTTATCGCAGTCGGCGATAAAAGAGAAATCTATGCGGTGGGAGATGATGCCTACCGCATGTATGAGAAGACTCCGGCGTCTATTGAGATCCTGTTTCCCATGAAGGAAGGGACCATTACGGGATTTACCAATATGCAGTTCCTTCTCCAGAATCTGATAAAGGGCGGCAGGCAGTTTTCGGGCGGCTCAGAATATGTGATCGCTGTTCCGACGGACGTGACGAAGGTACAGAAAAAAGCCTTTTTTGATCTGGTCATTCATTCCACAGCCAGGGCAAAGGAGGTAAACATCGTAGAGCGCTCGATTGCAGATGCGATCGGAATGAATATCGATGCCAGAAATACGAAGGGAACCTTCGTTGCCAATTTTGGAGGGGAGACAACGGAGCTTTCGGTGCTTGCAGGCGGCGGTATGATCTTAAACCGGCTGCTTCCGATCGGAGGAAGGAGCTATGACAGGGCCATTATCACCATGATCCGCAACAGTCATGATTTCCTGATCGGCATGCATACCGCAGAGGCGCTCAGGCAGAGATTTGAGATATTTAAGGCGGATTCCGACGCTGCCTTTATGGTCGCCGGAAGAGATCTGATTACCGGAGTTCCGACGCAGAAGGGCATTTCTATTAATCTGGTGAGGGCGGCGATGAAGGAGCCGCTGATGGAATGCATCCATGCGATCCGATCCCTTCTTGACCGCACGCCTCCGGAGGTCCGTGCAGAGATACGCAAAAACGGCCTGTTTCTTACGGGAGGCGTCGCAGACAGTGCCGGACTGGATACCTATCTCGAGAAAAATGTGGGCATTCCCGTGCATACGGCGGTAAATCCGGACATCTGTGCGGTAAACGGATTAAAAAAAATCATTTTATCAAAAGACTTAAGACAACTGGCATTTTCAATGCTGGATGACAGATATAGGTGGATGAGCTGATATGAAAATAAAAAAACAATCTTCATTATCAAGTAAATACTGGCTTATGATCCTTGTGGCGGTCTGTCTGCTTCTTCTTGGTATCGAGCAGTATATAGACGGAGGCGGTCCGCTGCGTTTTGTCGGGAATTATACGGTAGTTCCCATGCAGAAGGGGATCAGCTATGTAGGGAGGTACTTAAGCGACATTTCCGATAACTTTGACACGCTGCAGGATGTGCGCGAGGAAAAGGATGCCCTGCAGGCCGAGGTGGACGAGCTTACGATTGAGAATACAAGACTGAGGCAGGAGCAGTATGAGCTGGACAGGCTTCGGGAGCTTTATAAGCTGGATGCGAACTATTCCGATTATGAAAAGATCGGCGCCCATGTGATCGCGAATAACGGCAGCAACTGGTTCAGCGATTTTATCATTGACAAAGGCAGCAACGACGGTGTAAAGGTGGACTGTAATGTGCTGGCCGGAAGCGGTCTTGTCGGCATCGTAACGGAGGTTGCGCCGGATTACGCGAGGGTACGCTCCCTTATAGACGACGCAAGCAACGTAAGCGGCATGGTGCTTTCCACATCCGACACCTGTATGGTCCGGGGGGATTTAAAGCTTATTGCCGACGGAAGGCTCCGGTTCGAAAAGCTGAAAAATAATGATAATGTTATCGAGGTAGGGGAGCAGATCGTGACATCCCATGTAAGCGACCGCTTTGTGCAGGGACTGTTTATCGGTTATATCAGCGAGATCGAGGTGGATTCTAATAACCTGACTCGTTCCGGCTATATTACGCCGGCAGTTGATTTCAGCAAGATTCAGGAGGTATTGGTCATTACGACGACCAAGGCGGATATGACGGAGGGAAAGAAGGACTGATGAAAAGAAAGCTTACAATATTAGTGATTATCCTTATTACCTTTCTCCTGCAAAGCGTAATATTTTCTCATTTCCTTTTCGCCTCGGCAGGACCGGATCTTCTGATCATTGTCGTCGCTTCCTTCGGCTTTATGCGCGGAAAAAAGGAAGGAATGTTTGTGGGCTTCACGGCGGGGATATTTGCGGATCTGTTCTGGGGAGTCGCTCTTGGATTTAATATGATGCTTTTTACCTTTGTAGGATATATGAACGGCTTTTTTCACAAGCTGTTCTACGATGAGGATATAAAGCTTCCGCTTGTACTTATCGGTATCAGTGAGTTCTTCTACGGAATGGCTACCTGCTTCTTCATCTATGTCCTGCGCGGAGATTTTGAAATTTATGACCATCTTATCCATATTATCTTACCCGAGCTTGTGTATACGATACTGGCCACACTGGTTTTATATCAGGTGATCTTACACATCAACAAAAAATTAGAAGCAGAAGAACAAAGGAGTGCAAGTAAATTTGTATAGTTTGTGGGAACGAATAAAAAACGGAATCGGGGAAATCGTCAAATCAAGAGTATTCATAGTTGCGGCTGTGTTTTGCATTCTCTCCTCCATACTCATACAGAGAGTTTTTTATCTGCAGATCGTAAAGGGGCAGGACTATGCCGACCAGTATGAGATACAGATTCAGAAAACAAAAGAGGTAGAAGGAACCCGCGGGAATATTTATGACCGCAACGGAGTTCTTCTGGCATATAATGAGCTGGCATATTCCGTAACGATTGAGGATAACGGAGAATATGATTCGCTTGAGGAAAAGAATAAAGAGCTTAACAAGGTGGTATCTACAGTTATCGATATTGTAGAAGCCAACGGAGATACCGTTATAAATGATTTTGGAATCATTCTTGATAATGATAACAATTATATATTTGTTGCCGAGAATAATACGCAGAGGCTCCGATTTGTCGCCGATGTCTACGGCGAAAGCTATATTGAAGATCTGACGGAGAAGCAGCAGAATCAGACGGCGGCACAGATCATTGATTACCTGTGTACCGACGATACCTACGGCTACGGGCTGAATCAGGAAAAACTTGACAAGACAGAGATCCTTAAGCTGATCAACGTCCGGTACGCAATGTCCCTTAACAGCTACCAGAAATATATTTCCACGACGATTGCCGCCGATGTCAGTGACAGGACCGTTGCCAATATTATGGAAAATATGGATACGCTTCAGGGAGTCAGTATTGAGGAGGAATCTCTCAGACGCTATAATGACAGCGTATGCTTTGCCAATGTGATCGGATATACCGGACAGATCTCGCTTGAGGAATATAATGAGCTTAGCAAGAATGAGCAGAAGACCTATGATAAAAACGATACGATCGGCAAATCCGGAATCGAAAGAGCGATGGATTCGGCCCTTAAGGGAAAAAAGGGAAAGGTAAAGCTGTATGTTAATAATGTGGGAAAAATTATCGAAACCGTTTCCCAGACAGAGCCGGAAGCGGGAGACGATGTGTATCTTTCCATTGACGCCAACCTCCAGAAGGTAATTTATCACGTCATAGAACAGGAGCTCGCAGGAATTCTTCTGGCTAAAATTCAGAATACGCTGGATTTTGACCGTACAGACATGGAGGACGGAAATGATGCGATCATTCCGATCGGAGATGTATATAATGCATTTATCTCCAACGAGATTCTTGATATGGAGCATTTCAGCGAGGAGACGGCCGGGGCGACGGAAAAGGAGGTATATGATATCTTTACCGGCTATAAGGAAAAGAAGCTGTCGGAGATCGGGGAGATCCTGAACAATCCGTCGGCCGCCGCCTATAAGGATATGTCAAAGGAGATGCAGGCATATATACTTCATGTCGTAGACGACATTTTAAGTGAAAACGAAGGAGTTCTCCTTTCAAATGCTATCGATACAAATGACGATACCTATAAGGCCTGGGCTAACGATGAATCTATCAATGTATATCAATATTTAACTTATGCGATTTCCAAAAACTGGATCGATACATCCATACTACAGGATTATGTGTCCTCCGGTGAAAAATATTCTGATTCGGATGAGCTTTACCAGGGACTTATCGCCTTTGTACTGGAATGCCTGAAGGAAAACAACGCATTTGACAAGCTGTTATACAGGTATATGATCCGAAACGGAAATGTAACGGGACGCCAGATCTGCCTGATGTTATATGAGCAGGGAATATTAGAGGATGACGGAAACCAGTACAATGCATTACTATCCGGAAGCATGGGGCCTTATGATTTCATACGCGGCAAGATAGAAACACTGGATATCACACCGGGGCAGCTTGCGCTCGAACCCTGTACCGGCTCTATGGTCGTAACGGATACAAAGAGCGGACAGGTGCTGGCCTGCGTATCCTATCCGGGCTATGATAACAACCGGCTTGCAAATACCATGGATTCCGCTTATTATAACCGGCTTGTAAACGACGGCTCCAGGCCCTTTTACAACAGCGCGACGCAGGAGCGTACCGCCCCCGGTTCCACCTATAAGCCGTTGGTTGCGGCGGCGGCTCTTACAGAAGGTGTCGTAAATCTTGACGATTATATTACCTGCTACGGTATATATGAAAAGGTCGATCCGAATCCCAAGTGCTGGATCTATCCGGAAGCGCACGGAAATCTCAACGTCGAGCAGGCGATCGAGCATTCCTGCAACTCCTTCTTCTATGAGATGGGATACCGGATGAGTCTGGAGGGCGACGGGCTTAAGCTGATCGCACAGGATAATCTGGAAGGGGAAGCGACGGCTCCTTACTATGCAAGTAAAAAGGGGACGGACACCCTGGAAAAATACGCCCGGATGTTCGGTCTGGATGAGACAACAGGACTGGAGATTCCCGAAGCAGATCCGCAGATATCCGATGAGGCATCCGTCCCGTCGGCTATCGGGCAGGGCACCAACAACTATACGATCAGTCAGCTTGCCCGCTATATTACGGCAGTTGCAAATAAAGGAACAGTCTATGATCTGTCACTTCTAAGCAAGGTGACAGATGTGGAGGGAAAAACGTTGGAGGAATTCAAGCCAAAGGTAAAAAATACGATTGAGGGCATTTCTTCTTCCACATGGACTGCCATTCATAACGGTATGAAAAACGTAGTAATGGTAGCGAACAGTGCAACCTTTTCCGATATCAATTTAAGCGATGCATCTCTGGCGGGAAAGACGGGTACGGCTCAGCAGAGTAAAACACATTCCGACCATGCACTTTTTGTTGGCTTTGCACCGAGCGACAATCCGGAGCTGGCATTTGCCACCCGTATTGCAAACGGCTACAGCTCGGTATATACTTGTGAGATCGCCAGAGACGTAATGAAATACTATTACAATCTGGCAGAGGAAAAGGAGGTTGTTACCGGAAAAGCAGCAGAGATCAGTACAAATGAAACCCACGGTGATTAGGAAAGGAAGAGAATATGTGAGGGACGCCGTTCGAATGAAAAGTAACCGTTACGGCATTACCATTTATCTTGACGGCACTATGCCGTACGGCGAACTGCTTCTGGCAGTGAGAAAAAAGTTTGAAGCATCGGCACATTTTTTTAAGGATGCGGATATGGCAGTGGAATTTAACGGTCGCACTTTTACGGAGGATGAAGAGCTTCAAATGGTAGAGACGATTGAGGAAGCGTCAGGGGTACACATATTATGCATTATAGATAAAAATGATTCCGCGGAAAAAATGTACAAAAGAGTGCTGGATGAAAGCAGAAACGCGCTCCATGCAGAAGACGGTATGTTCTATAGAGGTACGCTGAGAGGAAGACAGATTCTTGAGGCTGAAAAAAGCATCGTAATTATCGGAGATATTGAAGAAGGTGCAACGGTTGTTTCTAAAGGAAATGTTGTGGTGACAGGCACCATACACGGAACAGTGATCGCAGGCGCCGACGGGAATTATGAGGCGGTGATAGCAGCCCGGTATATAAGAGCTGTAAGACTTAGAGTCGGAGAGATCAGGTTAAAACCAGTTATAGGAGGAAGTTATTCATGGGCGAGGTTATTGTAGTTACATCAGGAAAAGGCGGAGTCGGAAAGACGACAACGACGGCAAATATCGGTGCAGGGCTGTCACAGCTTGAGAAAAAGGTTATTGTTATCGACACGGATCTGGGACTTCGGAACCTGGACGTAGTCATGGGACTTGAAAACCAGATCGTTTATAATCTGGTGGATGTGGTGGAAGGAACCTGCCGTTTAAAGCAGGCGCTTATCAGGGACAAGCGGTATGAGAGTCTCTATCTTCTCCCATCCGCTCAGACGAGGGATAAGACGGCGATCTCCCCGGGACAGATGAAAAAGCTGACCTCGGAGCTTAAGGAGGAATTTGATTACATACTTCTGGATTGTCCGGCCGGCATTGAGCAGGGGTTTCAGAACGCGATTGCGGGAGCGGACAGGGCAATTATCGTGACAACACCGGAGGTATCTGCGATCCGCGATGCAGACCGTATTATCGGTCTGCTTGAAAGCAATCAGATCAAGGATATTTCTTTAATTATCAACCGGATACGCATGGACATGGTCCGTAAGGGAGACATGATGACCGTAGATGACGTGACGGAGATTCTCTCGATTCCTCTGATCGGCGCGATTCCCGACGACGAGCAGGTCGTGATCGGCACCAATCAGGGAGAGCCTGTTATAGGCCTTGATTCCAGCGCCGGAAAAATATATCTTAATATCTGTAAACGAATTATGGGAATGGAGGTTCCTTTTGCCGATCTGAATGCCGGCAGGGGATTCTTCGCCAGATTGTCCGATGTATTCCGAAAAAATTAGGGAGGCGGATCATGTTGTTGAAAAGTTCTTCTGTGGCGGTTGCAAAGAGCCGCCTCAAAACACTGCTGACATCGGACCGGGTATGCTGTGCTCCAAAGGATTATGACAATATATGCAGAGAGCTCTTTTCTTCTCTGTCAAAATATATGGAGCTTGCAGAGGATGATTTCAGAGTAGAGATATGCAGAACACATATACTTATTACATTTGCAGGAGATGAAACGTGAGATTACCGAAAATTATAGCAAAACCTTATAAACTAAGAGATTATAAAATAAATCTGGTCGCCTCGGTTACCGCGCTGTCCGTAATCGGGATCCTTGTCGTAGGCAGCGCAAGAGAAAGCCTCCAGAGCAGACAGGCCTTCGGTGTCGTTTTCGGCACGGTCTGTATGCTGGTTCTTTCACTTATTGATTATGTATGGGTAATCAATCTGTATTGGCTTATATATGCAGGGGCAGTGGGCAGTCTCGGGATGGTTTTAGTGCTGGGACAGGAGGTAAACGGGGCCAGAAGATGGATCAATCTCGGTTTTACCCAGTTTCAACCCTCCGAGCTTGCCAAGATTTTGCTGATCCTGTTTTTTGCAAAATTTATTATGGATCACAGAAATAATATCAATGACCGGTCAACAATCATAAAATATGCGATACTGGCCGCAGTGCCGTTAGGGCTTATTTTGATTGAACCAAACCTTTCCACAACGATCTGTACGGCGCTTGTAATCTGTCTTTTGATTTATGTGGGAGGCTTAAGTTATCGGTTTATTGTAACCGTGCTGCTGGTCCTGATTCCTTCGGCAGTTATCTTTCTTTTTATTGCCGTACAGCCGAACCAGCCGTTTTTAAGAGATTATCAGCAGGAGAGGATTCTCGCCTTCTTAAATCCAGAGGACCACATGAGCGACGCGGCATATCAGCAGAATAACTCAGAGATGGCGATCGGCTCCGGCCAGCTTATGGGAAAGGGGTTAAATAATAATACGACAACCTCCGTAAAAAACGGAAATTTTATTCTCGAACCTCAGACGGATTTTATTTTTGCGATTATCGGAGAAGAATTAGGTTTTGTCGGCAGCTGTATAGTTATTGCTTTATTATTACTGATTGTGATACAATGTATATTGATAGGAGTCCGATCCCAGGATATGGCAGGAAAGGTCATCTGCTGCGGTATCGGCGGGCTGATCGGATTCCAGAGTTTTATTAATATCGGAGTTGCCACGAATATACTCCCAAATACGGGAGTCCCTTTACCGTTCGTCAGCTATGGGCTCACTTCCCTCGTGAGTCTCTATATTGGTATAGGATTTGTGTTAAATATAGGACTGCAACCGAAAAAATATCAATAAGGAGTGAAAAAAATGAACATTGGTCTGATTGCGCATGACTCGAAAAAAACATTGATGCAGAACTTTTGTATTGCGTACCGCGGAATTTTAAGCAAACATGAATTGTACGCAACCGGAACGACCGGCCGCCTCATCGAAGAGGTGACAAACCTGAACATCCACAAATATCTGGCAGGACCCCTTGGGGGAAAGCAGCAGCTGGGAGCTCAGATCGCTCAGAATGATATTGACGCATTGATTTTTCTTCGCGAGCCGATGAATCCCAAGCCCCATGAACCGGAGGTTAATGATGTGATAAGACTGTGCGATACCTACAACATTCCGATGGCAACCAATCTTGCGACGGCGGAGCTTATTATCCTGGCAATTGACAGAGGGGATCTTGACTGGCGTGAAATGTACCGATAAAAGAAGAATGAGCAGAAACAGAAGGCGCAGGAGAAGAAACCGGTGTATCGCACGCATGTCGGTGCTTTTAATACTCTTACTGATTTCTGCCGGAATTGTTTATTTTGTAAAGAAGGGAAACACCAGTCCTGAAACCTTTGCCGCCGATCTGGAGGCATCCGAATATCAGAGGCCGGTCTATAGAGAGGATACTTTATTTGCCGTTCTCGACAAGATTCGACAGTGCCAGTGTCAGCTTGACCTCATCCACTTCCGCGATTACCGGCCTGCGGCTCTCAAAAATCAGCCTGACGTCCGCCCTTGTCGCGATAGGTCCCAGGCGCTTCAGCAGCAGCTCGAGCACTGCATTGATGTCCACCGACTCCACATTCATGT
>CAQNVT010000073.1 GCA_948844705.1 uncultured Dorea sp. | reverse complement strand
GATAAAATAATTATCTACCTCCTACCCGATTAATGCGTATTTTACTTTTCACCCAGCGATAGTTCCGACTGCCGGATGAACTGCGGGATATCAAGCAGCGGATTATTAAGCGTCTGGTGGATATATAATCCGTCAGACAGGACGAGAAGAAGCCATGCGAAATAATCCGGAGGAAATGCGTCGGTACGCTGACCGATCTTTTCGGCCAGAATCTCTGCAAATTCCCTGTAGCGGTCCAGAAGCTTCCTGCGGATGGACTCGTCTCCCATCATAGCATCATAGAACAGGTGGAGCCTCATGCCGGCAGTGGCCACGTCGCGTTCCAGCACATATTTTACAAGGCGGTGCAGAGAGGTATCCTTAGAGGTGTCCTCGGTCCATGCCAGTAGATTGTGATATTGTTCGTCCAGATATTTGTCTGTGATATCGAATAGGATATCATTTTTATTTTTATAGTGATAGTACAGAGTACCTTTGGAAATGCCGGCGCTCTCGGCGATCTCGGCCAGAGAGATGTCCGACAGCTTTTTTGTCTGCAGCAGCTTCTCGGCAGCTTCCAGGATCAAGTCCTTTACATTATCTTTTCTCGGTGCAGCCATGGGATAACCTCGTTTGGATTTTTGAATATATACATTATATAGTTTTTGCGTCCGCCTGTCGAGGGAAAGTAGGAAATATTGACTTTAACGGATATTTTTGCTATGATAAAGCAAATGAGTCGGTCGAATGACCGACTAAGGAAAGAAGTGAAGGTATGACAAGGAAGAGGCTGGAAGGCCGGTTGAGGAAAAAGCTGAACCGCCGGTTTGGAGAAGCCGTAAATGTGACCGTAGAAGGAAAAATCGTCCGGGTATCGGGAACCTTATCCTGCTGGGATGATATCATAGAGGCCTGCAGCATGTGCGTTACCAGGATTCCGGGTGTCCATGTGGTTAATGATATTATATTAGAGGGAGCGGATATCCCGAGGATGAGAATTCCGGGATTTACAGATCATGCACTGGAGGGAAGAACGCCCGACGTACTGATCATAGGCGGCGGTATATCCGGCTCAAGTATCGCGCGGGAGCTCGGAAGGTGGAAGGTGGATGTGCTTCTGGCGGAAAAGGAGGCGGACCTTGCGCTTCAGGCCTCCGGACGAAATGACGGCGAGGTTCATCCGGGCGTGGATCTGGGAAGAGGGACTTTGAAACAGCGGTATGTAGTGCGGGGGAACCGGATGTTTGACAAGGTATGCAAGGAGCTTGACGTTCCTTTTCGCAGATGCGGGCAGTATGTAGGATTTACGGGAAAAGCCGCACTTCCTGTAGTACGGTTGTACGTATGGCACAGGAAATACATATGCGGGATTAAGGATACCAGAATTATTTCCGGAAGGGAACTGAAGAAACGGGAGCCGAAGCTTAATCCCCGGTTTCAGTTTGCCATGTACAATCCCAGTGCGGGATGCGTATGCCCCTATGGACTTACGATCGCTTACGCAGAGAATGCCGCAGAAAACGGGGCGCAGATCAGCCTTAATACGGCCGTGCTTGACATGGAGCTTCAAAACGGAAGGATAAAGGCAGTGAAGACGAACCGGGGAACCGTCTATCCGAAGCTGGTCATCAATGCCGCAGGGGTCTTTGCGGAGGATGTTGCGGCAATGGCACAGGATCGTTTTTATTCCATCCATCCCCGGAGGGGAACCAATTCCATACTGGATAAAAAGGCAGGAAGTCTCGTAAAAAGCATTTCCTCGATAAAGACGCTGGCTAAAAATACGTCTCATACAAAGGGAGGAGGTATTCTCCACACGGTACATCATAATCTTTTAGTAGGACCGGATGCCGTAGAGACGTATGAAAAGGAAAATTTCGCGACGAATCAGTCCTCGGTTGACGCGGTATTTAAAAAGCAGAAGCAGACGGCGGAAGAGCTTTCCGAAAAGGATATCATTACTTATTTTACGGGAGTGCGTGCGGCGACGTTTGAGGAGGATTTTATTATCGGGCGCGGACGGCGGACAAGGAATCTGATACACTGTGCGGGCATACAGTCTCCCGGTCTTACTACGGCTCCGGCGGTAGCAGAGGATGTGGCAAAGCTGGCTGTGCATATGCTTGGGGGAGAGGGGAAGATAGAAAGAAACACAGAGTTCTCTCCTGTCAGGAAAGGGATCCCCCGTGTACGGGAGCTGCCTCTTAAGGAGAGAGACCGGCTGATCCGGGAGAACCCGGATTACGGAATCATTGTCTGCCGCTGTGAGGAGATCAGTAAGGGTGAGATCATAGACGCATTAAAGTCACCGATTCCGGTTCCGACGGTGGACGGCATTAAAAAGCGGGTGCGGCCGGGTATGGGACGCTGTCAGGGAGGCTTCTGCATGCCATTGGTAACACAGATCATCAGTGAGTATACGGGAAAAGCCATAGAGGATGTGAAAAAAAGCGGGGAGGACGGAGTTATCAGCTTTGGAAGGACAAAGGAGGTGCAGCCGTGACAGTATATGATGTTCTTGTGATCGGCGGTGGCCCCGGAGGGCTTGCGGCAGCGATCGCGGCAAAAAAGGAGGGCGCCCGGGTGCTCCTCATTGAGCGGGAGGCCCGTCTGGGCGGTGTCTTAAAGCAGTGCATTCATGACGGATTCGGACTTCTTAAGTTTGGTGAAAGGCTGTCGGGTCCGGAGTACGCAGAGCGTTATGAGGAGGAATTCCATGAGCTTTCTATTGAATATAAGCTACAGACCTTCGTGACGTCTGTCAGGAAAACAGAAGATATTTTTCACGTTTATGCCGTGAATGACAAAGGAATCAGGGAATATCAGACGAAAACGATGATTCTTGCGACCGGCTGCCGGGAGCGGACGGCGAAGCAGGTTTTCATACACGGAACCAGACCTGCCGGAGTCTTTACTGCGGGGACGGCGCAGTACTTTGTGAATATTATGGGCCAGATGCCTGCCAGACGGTGTGTGATCCTGGGAAGCGGCGATATCGGGCTGATCATGGCGAGAAGGCTTACGCTTGAGGGAGCAAAGGTTCTGGGTGTCTACGAGGCAAAGCCGGCTCCGTCGGGACTTGCCAGGAATCTGGTGCAGTGTCTGGAGGATTATGATATCCCTCTTTATCTGTCCCATACCGTTACGCGGGTATTCGGGGCGGGAAGGCTTACTGGCGTGGAGATCGCCGGGGTAGAGGGGAATATGAAGCCGGTTCCGGGGACAGAACGACAGGTGGAATGCGATACGCTGATCCTGTCGGTCGGGCTGATTCCGGAAAATGAGATGGCGGAGAGCCTGGGAGTTCCTCTCGACCCGGCGACGAAGGGACCGTTTTGCGACAATCAGTTTATGACAGAGGCGGAGGGGGTCTTTTCCTGCGGAAATTCGGTGCATGTGCATGATCTGGCAGATTATGTATCAGAGAGCGGAGAGACTGCCGGCAAGGCGGCCGCTTCCTATAAAAAGAAAAAGAGAAACAGGATTCCTATACAGACGGATGCTTCGCTGCAGTATCTGGTTCCGCAGAGACTGGATGCGGACAGTGATCTAAGCAGCGTGATTCTATATTTTAGAAGCAGGGAAATTCTGGAAGAGGGGATCCTTACGGTCACCGTAGACGGTCGTACGGTATTCGCCAAAAAGTATCGCAATTTAAAGCCGCCGGAGATGAAACGGCTTAAGATAGATTTTGAAAGGGCAGGTCTTACGGGGGAATCCCGGATCCGGGTCTGTATTGCGAAAGGGGGAGATACAAGGTGAAAGAGATGACCTGTATCGTATGTCCGAATGGATGTGTGTTAAAGGCAGAAGAGAAGGAAGGAGAGATCCGGGTTGCCGGAAACGGATGCAGGCGCGGAATCGACTTTGCCGTGTCAGAGCTTCGGTGCCCTATGCGGACGGTTTGCAGCACCGTACGCACAGTATTTCCCGAAATGCCGGTCGTACCGGTGAGGGTGTCGTGTGAGATACCGAAGGATCGGATTTTTGATGTGATGAAAGAGATCGACCGCGTCGTTTTAAAGAACCGCGCCGGGCGGGGAGATGTGCTGCTCCGGAATGTGCTGGGGCTTGGGGCGGATGTGATCGTGACCAGCAGCATGCTTAAGAATGCCGTATAGTAACTGTGAAGGTACTGAACAGTTACGCCGTATAAAAGAAAGGAGAAGAATCGGGATGAAAAAATATAAAGGCTTTGAACCAAAATGGGTGAAGGAGGCGGCCCCGAGGGACAGCTACCGCTCTATTTTCCGATGGGGAGATCCGGATTTTGTAAAATACCCAAAGGAATCACTCTATAAGATGATGAAAGAAAAATTTAAGATGACGGATGATGATTTCCGGCAGTACGCGGGGGACATCGGGATGGATCCGGTAAAGCTTGACGCCCCGTGTAATTTATCCGGGGAGCATTTAAAAGCATTTGAAGAGATCGTGGGAAAGGAGCACATGACGACGGAGGATTATCCGAGGCTTGCGGTTGCCTACGGAAAGACCGGGTATGATGCGGCAAGGCTCCGCCAGAGGAAGATCGACTGCCTGCCGGATGTGGTACTGTATCCGGGCGAGACAAAAGAGGTGGAGGAAATCGTAGCTTACTGCACGAAGCACCAGATCCCCTTATACGTATATGGGGGCGGCAGCAGTGTAACCCGCGGAGTGGAGCCGGTGAAGGGGGGCGTTTCCCTGGATATGCGGCCCAGGTTCAACAAAGTGATTTCCTTTAGCGAGGAGGATCAGACCATTACCGTTCAAAGCGGAATGTCGGGCCCGGCCCTGGAGGAAGCGCTGAATGAGGCGCCGTCCCGCTTCGGTGCAAAGCGTGCATACACCTGCGGACATTTTCCCCAGTCCTTCGAGTACAGCAGCGTAGGCGGATGGGTGGTCACCAGAGGAGCAGGACAGAACAGCACCTATTACGGATGTATCACCGACATTGTACTGACGCAGAAATATGCAACGCCCGTCGGGACCGTTCGGACCAACCGCTATTCCAGGGAGGCCACGGGACCGGACCTGAATCAGATCATGATGGGAAGCGAGGGAGCGTTCGGCGTGCTGACGGAGGTGACATTAAAGGTATTCCGCTATATGCCTGAAAACCGGAAACGTTTTTCCTTTATTTTTAAAAACTGGAAGGTGGCGAGGGCGGCGGCCCGGGAGATGATGCAGTGTGAAGCGGGTTACGCTTCGGTATTCCGTCTTTCAGATCCGGAGGAGACAAATCTGATGCTCCGCCTGTACAATGTGGATGAGACGCCTTTGTGGAAGCTTCTGGATGTGCGGGGATATCAGGATATGAAGAGATGCCTTTTCCTGGGATTTACAGACGGGGAAAAGGGATATTCTAAAAATGTGGCGCGCAATATCAAACGGATTGCGTGGAAATACGGCGGCATGAGCCTGACCTCATATGTGACAAAAAGCTGGGAAAAGGGACGGTTTAACGATCCGTACCTCAGAGATACGCTGCTGGATTTCGGAATCATGACGGATACCCTGGAATGTACGGTAAGATGGTCGAACATGGCGAAGGTGCACAAGGAGGTGCGCAGGGTCTGCCATGCTCTGCCGAATACGATCGTTACCACCCACATGTCTCACTGCTATCCGCAGGGAGCCAATCTGTATTTTATATTTATCACGCGGATGTCGGATGCGGAGGAGTTTAAAAAATATCATGCTACGATCCTGGATGCGATACAGAAATCCGGCGCTTCCATGAGCCATCATCACGGTATTGGAAAAATGTTTGCCCCGTGGCTCGAGGGACAGGTCGGAAGAACGGAGTATGGCGTGTTCCGGGCATTGAAGGATTACTTTGATCCGGATTACAATATGAATCCGGGGGGAACACTGGGGCTGGATATCGACGAAAAGGAAAAGAGATTTTTAAAAGATTAGTTAAAAGGTTGTGACAGACCACAGTGAAAAACTGCAAAAGATTTCATAACAACTACATATATATCACTAAAGGATGTAAAGTCTATTGAACTATCAAGCTTCCTGTATAATACAAAGTGTAAAGGATGAATGTACAGAAAGGGGTTGAACAGAAAGATACCTCAGTGTAAAGTTAAGAAATACTGACTTGGGGTTGGTAAATCTTAAATCACAGAGAGGTATCTAAAATGAAG
>CAQNVT010000072.1 GCA_948844705.1 uncultured Dorea sp. | reverse complement strand
GTATTTTCAATCCGGGACGTAGTAAAATTAATTTTACTACGTCCCGGATTGAAAATACCCTGTCCCCAAAATGAAAAATATTTTTTATTATTGACAAATCTGCCGGATTATTATATGATACAACTCACATACATATAGTGTTGTTCAACACGTTATATGGATCTTTTTATTCAGATTATATTTATAGTCTATGCCAAAGGCTTCGTTCGACGTCTTTGGTCCACGAAAAACCCATGTGAATGTAAAATCAAAAAGAAGGGAGGAAAGGATGAAAAACAAAAAAATTATATTTTTTCTGCTTCTCGCACTGGGAACGGCGGCTTTTTTGGTGACGGGAATCCGAACCGGTGCTTTGGTGTCTTCCGGGGCGCAGAAGGTATATGCCGTATCTGACAGGAAATCGCGGAAGGAATCTAAAAAAATCGCAGTTGTAAATCTGGATGAGGGTGTGTCTGAAAACGGCGGGCTGATCAATTATGCGGAAAGGCTGTCCGGCTTTCCGGATGCGGATTTTGAATATGCGGCGCTGGAGGCCGCAAGAACCGGATTCGGAACAGGGAAATATGGAGCGTACATTATTATCCCGGCAGTTTTTTCGCAGAATGTGGAGAGCATCAATTCTGTGCCGCAGATCTCGGAGCTTGCATATGCAGTTGACAGGTCATATTCCGGCGGGAGCCAATATGAACTTCTTGCCAGAGTGATGAGCTACATGAATTCACTTAATAATAATTTGAGCTATATGTATGTGGATAACATTTTGAGGGAATTCCATGAGGCTCAGGACGGCGCGGACAGCGTGCTGGAAAATGATCAGAAGGATAAGGAGGCTCTGGAGAGGGTCAGGATACCGAGTCTGGTGTCGCTCGTGGAGCTTCCGGAAATGCACGGGGAGAAAAATGAGACGGAAATGCTGGATATCGCGGATTATGCGGCGAAGGATACGGCGCTGGCTCTGGCAATCGATGCGGAGTATGAAGAGAGTATCCGTGACATTCGGGAGGAGCTTTTCTCGTTAAGCGAGGAAGGAAGAAAACTCGCCGATAGTCTTGGCTCTCTGGCAGAGCAGATGCCGGAGCCGGATCTTTTGTCAGACGAAAACGGCGGGGATATAGCAAAAAATGCTAAAGTGAAGCTTCAGGAGGAGCTGGAGCGGCAGTCTGCGCAGATTGTTGACAGGGAGAGAATCATACGGTGCCTCACGAAGGTAAAAGAGTTCTGTGAAGAGAGACAGGCTGCAGAGGAGAAGCAGGACGAAGAAGAGCCGGAGGCAGGAGGATCGGATGCGGAGGAGGAACAGGTCCGGGTTGAGAATCTGGGAGCGCTTTTTCAGGAGGCAGAGGATCTGATCCGGGAGCTTGAAAATGAGACGGAGCCGGATATAGACAGGATCTGTGAGCTGATGGAAACGGAGTATATAGCTCCGGTGAAGGAAAATGCGGAACGAACGAAAAGGAAGCTTGAGCAAAATCACGAGGCGGGGCAGGAGCTTGCCGCGGCATATAATGAGAAGCTTACGGCCTTCTGCCCGCAGATGAAGGGAGATTTCCTTGCACAGAATATTGCGGAGCTTGATGCAAACCATACACTTATGCAGGAGGCATTGTCGGCAAATAATCAGGCGTATATGGAATATGCTGAAGAGACCTCCGCGTCATTTAAGGAGGACACAGATAAAATGAAAAAGCATGTGGAGGAGGTCAAGCAGGAAGCGGATGTAGAAGTCACGGATAAGCTCCATGAGGCGAAAAAGGTTAAGGCGGAAACGAGTGCGGTCAATCAGAATATTCTGGCAGATTTTTCTTCCAAGCTTGCTTACACAAGGCTTGGAAATGCAGAGTATGAAAAAGCCTATCAGTTTATTGCAAGCCCGGTTCTGGCAGCGGACGAATCTGCCGCCCGGGAGGCAGGAAAGCGCACAGACGCTGCACAAAAGAAGGAGCCGGAATCAGAGGAGACGTTGTTGACGGTCATGTATGCCGTGCTGGGGATTCTGACAGCCGCGCTGACCGTTCAGATATATCTTTATAGTAGGAGGAGAAAACGATGAGTATCAGGATGAATACAGAGGATGTTATAGCAAGAGGCCATGAGATCGGCAGCCATGTTGAGGATGTTACGGCGCTTCAGAGATATCTGAATGATGTGGTGAACCAGCAGCTTCCGCAGCTGTGGGAAGGGAGCGGCTATGAGGGCTTTGCCGCCAGAGTTGCGGAGATGGCGCCGTCCTTTGAGGCAATGCGGGAGCTTATAAGCTCCATAGGACAGGGAGTCATTACAAATGCACAGCAGTATGCCGAATTTGACCGGTCGGCGGGCTCCGTGAACCGCGGATACTGATATGGAGCGAAAGTCTCATATCAGCCTGGATCCAGATGTTATAAAAAATAACTCTGACGGCCGGATCTCCTTAAGCAGCCTGTATGGATTTTCGGTTTTTTCGGAAGCAGCAGAGGAACATGCGGACGGGCAGAAAACGATGACAAAGAAGAGACTGGAAAAGATAGACCGGGAGGTTTTCCTTGTATCGGAGGACCGGGAGACAGAAAGGCTGGAGCAGATCCACCGTCAGATCTTTCAGATTGATCCGGAGCCCCGGCTGACGGCGGAAGCGGGCAGGCAGGAGGAGTATGGGAAGACTTTGGAGCCGTTGCCGGTATCCGGAGTCATGGCGGTTGTTGTGCTGCTGCTCCTTTTTCCGAAAAAGAGCAGAGAAAAAAGAGGAGGCAGAGGAAATGGTGCTTACGGTCATGGCAGAGAGCAAGAGTCTGGATGTTATCGTGGGACGGAACCAGAGGATCCGGGACGTCTGTGAAAGGCTTTCTGAAAACGGATATATTCCCCGGCTGTGTGAAGGCCGCAGGCTTCTGGTGTATTCCGTGCGCAGGGAGGAATATATTGCTTCTGGCCGCACCTTTGGTCAGGAGGGAATTTATAACGGAGATATTCTCCGCATAGAGTGAAAAGCATCCCGGAGGAGGGCGGTATGAAACTAAGAATACAAAAGAATGAGCTGACGGCGGAGACAGGCTATGATTTCAGGCGTCTTGAGGAAAAGAATTATCTGTTTCTTCCCTGCAGGATCGAGGAGGAAAAGGAGACTGTTCTTATGCATTTTGACCTGCAGGGGATGAAGTCCTTTGAGGAGCTTAAGGACGAGGAAATTTTCATAAGGCTTACGGCTCTGATACAGGTGGAAGAACTTAAGGAGGTATACAGAAAATACGAGTTTTCTCTTGATCCTGGGAATCTGTATTATGATATGCTTGGAAGGATAAAGGTAAGAAGGAGGGACGTTATATCGTCCTCCGCGAAAAACCGGGCAAAGAATTTTTTAAAGCAGTATCAGGCGCTTGCAGGGTACCTTCTGGACGGAATACGGCCTTATGAGGACTATCTGCACGGCAGTCCGGAATTTTTCACAGGAAATCCCGGTCTTTTGGAGCTTATGAAGTCGGAGAGCGTGCAGGAGATACAGAAAATCTTATCGGAGTACTATGGCAGCCTTCGCAGGCGGGAAAAGGAAAGCATGAAAAGAGTAGAACGGAGGAAATACAATCTGCTTGTCTATAGCAGTATTGTATCGGCATTCTTTCTGCTATTGCTTTTGACGATGTCTGCGTATGGATTTTTGTGGAAGATACCGAGACAGAATAAGCTTCTGGCCGCTGAGGATGCCTATCTTAGGAAGGATTATGCGGAGATGATCGATAAGCTTCGTGGTTTTTCGGCAGATGAGCTTGAGCATGCGGATAAGTATATGCTTGCGTCGGCTTATATCCAGGGGCAGTCCATAGATACCTTCAGCGCCGGGGAGAAAGAATACATTTTAAGCAGGGTTACTTATCAGTCAAATGAAAATGTACTTGATTACTGGATTCACCTGGGGCGCCTGGAGGTGGAGGAGGCGAAGAACCTGGCCATGAAGCTGTCGGATGACCAGCTTTTATTATATGCCTCTATGCATGAACTTCGTCAGGTGGAGGATGACGGGGAATTATCCGGTGAAGAGAAGAGGCGGAGGCAGCAGGAGCTTATGAAGGAGATTGAGGAGCTTGCGGACAAGCTTGGTATTTCCTTTGATAATGAAGAAAGGGAGAGCTGATTTATGGATGGTTCAGACAAAAGACGTATGTTTGGCCGTGAAGAAAATATTACGGTTTCCGCGGGCCCGGAGGCCGTAATCCGGATGCCGGGATTAGGGAGCCGTCTTTACATAAGAGGGATGCGGCTGTATGCCGACACGAAGAAAGAAGAAGCCTTACGCCGGAACAGACAGAGGCTTAAGCCGGGAGAGGTCCTGTTAAATCCGGGCGACCGGCTGCATATCCGGGATATCATTCTTGAGGTATGGGAGGATCATATTGCAGTGCGGGGAAATCCGGAGAGCTATCTGACTGCGCTTCCGGAAAAATCTCAGGAACAGAAGCTGTTCGAGGGCTTCCCGGTCTATAAGCGTTCTCCGAGGCTTGTAAAGAAGGTATCTTCAGGAAAAATTTGTCTGGAGTTCCCAGAGGAAAATGAAAAACAAAGTAAAAGGGGAATCCTTATAACGCTCCTTCCGTCTGCCGGGATGATTTTTCTTACAGTGTTTATCGGTCTTCTGCTGGGGCGCGGGCCCTATATGCTTATGTCTGTGTCGGCTATGGGGATGACGGCAGTGATTTCCATGGTGAAATATTTTCATGACAAAAGGGAAATAAAGGAAGAAAATACGGCAAGAAAAACAAAATATTTTTCTTATCTGTGGAACAGGCAAAGAGAGATTGCCGAAGCTTATCTTAAGGAACAGGAGATTTATGAGTACCAGTATCCGGATCCCCTGGAGATCGGCAGAATGATAAAGGAATATGACAGCCGCATTTATGAAAGGGCTCCGTCGGATGAGGATTTTCTTACCGTATCAGTAGGAGCTTATACGGGGGAGACGGCGCTTAAGCTTGAGCGTAAGGAGGCCGGACGGGACGCGGGAAGGAGCGGACAGACAGAGCTTTTAGAGGGGATCTGCCAGAGATTTTCCGGTATCGTAAGACCAAGAAGTATTGACCTTAAAAGGGCCCATCTTGGTATGGCAGGCGAGAAGGAGACGCTGCACAGGCAGCTTAAGATGGTTATAATACAGCTTGCCTTTTTTCACAGCTATCATGATCTGCGCATGATCGCATTTTATGATGACAAAGCTCAGGAAGCATTTGCCTGGATGCGCTGGCTTCCCCATGTGCGGCTTCCCTCCATAAATGTATTGGGAATGGTTCATTCCAGACGGACGAAGGATATTGTGCTTTCTCATATGCGGCAGATATTTAAGGAAAGAGCGGCGGATGAAAGAAAAACGGGAATGATACCTCATTATCTTTTTATCATTGATGAGCCTTCCCTGATTATAGACCATGAGATTATGGAGTATCTTTATATGGAAGGAAACAGGCTCGGATTTTCTGTTATTTATACAGGGAGTCTTTATTCGAAGCTTCCGGAGTATATCGGGACAGTGCTTCTTTTGGAAAGCTCGGAGGAAGGGACGCTGCTTTTGGAGGAAAAGGAGTATAAGAAGCAGAAGATCAGCCTTTATAAGGATCAAGGGACGGATTTTGAATGGCTGGCAAGAAATATAAGTGTATTGGAGCATGAGAAGGAGACTGCCAGCCATATTCCGGACAGGGTTACATTTTTTGAAATGTACGGGATAGAGCGTCCGGAGGAGCTTGATATCCAAAAGAGATGGGAGACCGGACAGTCATACAGATCGCTGGCCGTTCCGATCGGGCTGCGTTCGGCGGGAGATCTTTTATTTTTGGATCTTCATGAGAAAGCACACGGACCGCATGGACTGGTGGCAGGAATGACAGGCTCCGGAAAATCGGAGCTTATACAGAGCTATATCCTATCACTGGCAGTGAATTTTCATCCCCATGAGGCGGGATTTCTGCTGATCGACTATAAAGGCGGAGGAATGGCAGGCGTATTTGAGGGACTTCCCCACTGTCTGGGAACGATCACGAACCTTGACGAGGGAGGGAGCATGCGGGCGCTCAGATCAGTAAAGGCAGAGCTGTCCCGGAGACAGAGAATTTTTAAGGAACGGGATGTAAATCATATCAACGGTTATATGCGTTTGTTTAAGGAAGGGAAAGTAAAAGAACCGGTACCTCATCTTTTTATTATCAGTGATGAGTTTGCAGAGCTTAAGAAGGAACAGCCCGATTTTATGAAGGAGCTGGTCTCTGCGGCGCGCATCGGAAGAAGCCTGGGCGTTCATCTGATTCTGGCAACCCAGAAGCCGGCAGGTATTGTGGATGAACAGATCTGGAGCAACAGCAAATTTAGATTGTGTCTTAAGGTACAGGATGAAAATGACAGCAGAGAGGTATTAAAGACACCGGACGCCGCCGGAATCACCCGGCCCGGAAGGGCATATCTGCAGGTCGGGAATAATGAGGTTTATGAGCTGTTCCAGTCGGCCTTAAGCGGGACGGCTTACAGGGAATATGAAGGAGATTCGGAGACGGACGAGCGTGTCTATGTTGTAAATGAGCTGGGACAGGGCAAGCTGGTGAATCAGGATCTGAGCGGCGGAATCGAAAGGTACCGTGTGTTACAGACGCAGCTTGCGGCAGTGGCAGAGCACATAAGGGAGGTCTATGATGCGGGAAATCACGCGGCGGTAAGAAGACCCTGGCTGCCGCCTCTTGGAAGGATGCTTATAAGTCCCTGTATAGAGGACATCGGACGAGCGGCGGAGCTTGCGGCAGGAAACGGCATGCGAGAGCTGGCAGTCGGCATAGGAGTGACAGATATTCCGGAGCTGCAGGAGCAAAGGGAGCTTGTACACAGCTTTACGAAGGACGGCAATCTTTTGTTTGCGGCGTCCGCAGGCTTTGGGAAGACGACCTTTCTTGTGACGGTGCTGATGAGCCTGGCAATTTTAAATGATGTAGAGGCACTGAATTTCTATATCCTGGATTATGGCAATAACGGCTGCATGCCGCTTAAGGAGCTGCCTCATACGGCAGAATATATAGCGATCGATGACGAGGAGCGGTACGGGAAATTTAAAAGGCTCATGGAAGAAGAAATCGCGCGCAGGAGGAAATCCGCAGGAGCTTTCACAAAGGCAGTCATAGTGGCGGTCGATCAGCCTGAGGTTGTGCGGGAGGCGGGGCTTGAAGAGGAGGAATTTTTTACAAGGCTTACGCGGGACGGCAGCAGCCTCGGAATCTATGTCGCTGCGGCTACGGCAAGGATAAGCGGGATCCGGCAGGCGACCTTAAATAACTTTAAAAATAAAATAGCAGGCTATAATTTTGAGGAAAATGAAACATTTCTGGCAGTAGGAAGAACGGAATATAAGCAGTCGGATATTAGGGGACGGGTACTGATAAACGGTGAAACGGTACACGAAGCCCAGCTTTATGCTATGGCGCCCTGTGAGGATAAGCTTTTGTACCGCAAGGAGCTCTCTGCACTGGCAGGGAGAATCAGGCAGAGGTACCCGGGGAAGGAGGCGCCGCATATTCCGGTGCTTCCGCAGCAATTTGTGTCAACGATGCTGGGGCAGTATGAAAATGACGGAAGCGGCTATCTGGTGGGCCTGGACACGGAGGAGGTGACGGGAAGAGGATTTGATAAAGCAGCGGGTTTATTTGTGATTATAGGAAATACCGGGACGGGTAAGACAAATATGCTCAAGGTGCTTTCCGGCCAGGCGGCGGAAAAGGGCAGAGTCTGTATCTTTGATTCGAGAGGCATGGAAATGTATCATTGCCGGGAGCTTCGGGAGACCCTGTATGTAGAAGGAATCAGAGAGCTTACAATTTTTATGAAAGAAATGGAAGAGGAGCTTAAAGAGAGACGTCGGTATTTGAAGGAACGGCTTGAGGAATCGCGGAGCTTAAGTCCGAAAAGGGCGGCGGAGGAGCTTGCATTTTATACCATATTCATTGATGATCTGGATGATTTTACGGAGTTTATCGGGAGGGATCTGGAGAAGGCGGCCTCATATATAAAGGAAGGAGTCGCCCTTGGAATTACTTGTATCATTACGGTCCATGCCGGAAAATCCCGAGGGATGACCGAGATGGACAGGCTGGTAAAGCAGGCGGCAAACGGACTTGTATTAAGCTCGCAGGGAGTAATGCCGATTTTTCCCGTCATGAATATGAGAGAGCTTCCGAGGTTTGGTGACGGGCTGCTGTTTAAAAACGGCACTTACAAAAGAGTGAGGCTTCCGAAATATATGAGCCGTCGGGAGGCCGGCAGTAAGGAGAGATAAGATGGCTGAGAATATTTTTATTAATGATGACAGGGTTCGGGAGGACGCGGGGAGGCTTGAGGGAGCGGCTGCGTACCTTAAAAGCACGCCCCTGTCGCCGCAGGACCAGAGGACGACGCTGCCGGCAAATTCTGCCGGCCGGATTTCGTATGAAGAGGCTCAGAAAAATCTGGCCTGTCTCGGAACCGTCCTGGACAGGGAGGCGGAAAATATCAGAGAACTCCACATGGCATTTGTAGAATTTGACGAAATGCTCGGAAGGCTTTCGAGGGGAGGGGGAGCTGATGACAAGAGGTGATTACCTGAATCCTGACAGTATGAGGCAGCAATGCAGTCAGGCAATCAGCCGTATGGAAGAGGATAACCAGGCGCTTAAGGCCGTAGGAGAGAGTATTTGTGAATTTGCGGCTGATCCGGAGATCGAGAGCAGGGCCTTCTATGCGTTGAAGCAGCAGCTTAAGGATTATCAGACGGTTGTTGAGGCCATGATACTTGCAAATACGTTTGCTATCAGAGATTTCAGGTTGCTCGGCGCCCGCGTGGGGGATGAGGTGCTGGACGGAGAGATCATATTTTCCCAAATGGAAAATGCGTTGAGCTTAAAGGAAAGCTATCTGATAAAGGAGGCGGTGTACCGGGGGAAAATGATGACGGCACAGGAGCCGGTTCTTTATTTTTATTATTGCCGGAGGGCGGAAGGATACGGCTGTCTGGCGGAAAGCAGCCAGAGGCTCTATGACAGGTGGAGAGAGAGGACAGAGCGATTCGATGAGGCTGCGGAGGGTACCCGTCATTTATTTCAGGACAGCGGGCATATCGGGCCGCTTATACAGAAAGGGCTTTCCGAGCTTCCGAAGACCTTTCGGGGAGGCGCTTATGTATATAATAAGGACAGTGTGTGGCAAAAGCAGCTTAAGAATGAATGCCTGCGTCTTTCTATGTGCTTCGGAGATAAGGGCGGGGATCAGAATGGTCCGTATGCGCTGTGGCAGAGAGGGATAGAATCTGACAGAGAGTATATCCGGGAGCTGGTTCATGGGTATAAGGAATATGAGGACTATTCCGATGACGAGATCGAAAAGCTCCTGATCAAGTTAGGGGATGAGGGCTGCGGCTACGTGGCGTTTGCCAATATCATTGCGGATGAGTACAGAGGGAAGGAAGAGGAGTTCAGGGCCGTTTTCGGTTTTCCGCTTTTTCTTGAAAATGCGAACGGATATGAATATATTGATTACAACCGGCTGACGATCGACCTCTACTGTGCCAGTGATAACCGGGATGAGAAGGGGGTATATAATTACGGCGAGGATCGTTCGGCGATAAGCGGCGCGGGAACGTCGCCGGACAGCAGGATCTATCGTTTTGAAAGATATATGGCGGACTGCGGCGTAGATGTCAGCATCAGAAACGTTGAGTGCAATGCGCAGAATGTATATGAAAAATGCAGGGAGGAGACGGATAAGGGAAACCGGCTGATCATAAGCACCTGTCCTGTCCGGCTGGTAGATGAGAGGGGAGAGCCTGCGTACATGGACGGCTCTCACGCGATGACGGTGACCGGGCTTACCGATGACGGAAGAATCGAGGTGTCCTCGTGGGGAGAAAAATATTATATTACCCCGGAGGATCCGGACTATGTCTCGCCGGAAAAAAACAGGGCACGGGAGGCATATATAAAGCTTCAGTCCGTTAGCTTTAAGAAGGAGTAAAGCATATGAGCAGAGAAAATGAAGAAAAAATACTGCGCAAGGAGGCAGAGGAGGAGGAAAGAGAGCTTCGGGAATATAGCCTGCGTCTTCAATATATGAGCGAAAGCTGTACGGAGGGCGATATGGATATCTGGAGGCTTATTGAAGAACAGCAGGAAATGTTGCTTGGACTTAAGATGAGAAATGAGGAATTTTCCGAAAGTCTTTCTAATAAAAATCACTTTAAAATGATTAATTATCAATAAAAAATCATTTTAAAGTGATTTTTTTATTGATACTTCTGGGAGTTGCTCTTCATAGAGAAAAATATTCATTTCCGGTAGGAAAAGTTATCATGAAAACTATGTACCCATTAAGATTTGACGAATTTCTTGAGGCAACTGGAAAGGGATATTATGTTAAGCTTATTTGGGAGCATTTTGAAAATAATTCTGAAATGCCAGAGGAAATTCATAAAGAACTCATGCAGTGTATACGTCACTATTTGTTTGTAGGAGGTATGCCTGCAGTAGTGAAAAAATATTTGGAAGAGGCATTGTTGATTAATATACCAGAGCTCCAGAATATGATAGTTGCTGCATATACGGCTGATATGGCAAAATATTCTTCTCCCGGAGAATGTATGAAGATTCAGAACGCATTTCAATCACTTCCTGCCCAGCTTGCAAAAGATAATAAAAAATTTCAATATAAATTAATCCGCCGGGGGGCAACAGCAGGATTGTTCGGAGATTCTACAATTACAATTAAAAAGGACTGCATGTTTGGGAGGCTGCAGTCCTGAGGAAAAAGTTATGAAAAAGAAAATTATTTTGTTCTTTCGAACAATTATAGTATAAGCAGAAATTGTGATAAAAATGTGTTAAAAAAGAAAATTAATTGTTAACAAAATATGAAGATATCAAGTAACTGTGAAGGTACTGAACAGCTACGATATCAAAATAAAAGGCCTATACTGTGGTAAACAGATCCAGCACCTGTCCTGTCATGACCTGCGGTGCATCGCAGAGCAGGTACATGATCGCCCGGGCTACGGAATTTGCGCTTCCCATTTTTACGTCGTCCTGTCCTACGTTGTGGTTATAGACGCGCTGCCCGGGAGTGTCCACAATACCGGGAGCTACGGCATTTGCCCGGATTCCGTATTCCTGTGTCTGGATAGCCGTTGTTTTGGTCAGAGTAATGATACCGCCCTTGGCAACGGCGTATGCACCCATCTGGGAGGCGATGCGCCCCATGCGGGAGGAGACGCTTACGATATCGCCGCTTCCCTGCCGGATCATGACGGGTACTACCTTGTTGATACATAAAAACGGAATCTTAAGATTTGTCTTGATGATCTGATCCCACTGAGTCTCGCTCCATTCCCAGATCTTGATCGCCTGTTTGCTTACCTTATCATAGATTTCTGACGGATATCCGCCTGCATTGTTGATGAGGATGTCGATGCGTCCGTATTTTTCCACAACGGCATCAACCATTGACTGTACCTGTGCGGCGTCTGTAAGGTCGCGGGAAAGAGATGCGGCATGCCCGCCGTTTTCTTCTATCAGCCTTACTGTCTCATCAAGATCCGACTGTGTCCGGGAGACACAGATAACGGTTGCGCCTTCTGCCGCGATTTCCAGGGCTGCTTCCCGTCCGATGCCTTTTCCGGCACCGGTGACAATTGCAATTTTTTTATTTAATTTCATCGTATGATTCCTCCATAATTAAAACTATATCATCCGGTTCTCATTTTCCCCTGTAAAAAATGAAGCAGATGTCGGATATACATAGCTGTCACCGATTTTATGAAGCAGGATCACATTTAATTTTCCTGCCATATTTTTCTTATCCAGGGTAATGGCGCCTGTGAGTTCCTTGAGCGGAAGTCCGCATTCGTGAGGAAGTCCGTAGGAGTTAAGGAGCATCCTGATCCGGTCGGCTTCCCCGGAAGGGCTAAGCCCTTTCTCTTCGGCAAGCTTTGTGATCTGGTACATGCCGATCGCAACGGCCTCTCCATGGCTTTCACGCTCGTAATGATAATATTGCTCGATAGTGTGTGCCAGCGTATGGCCGAAATTTAAAAGCATACGTTCTCCGGTATCGAACTGATCCGCTTCCACAACGATCCGCTTGATATCCACGCAGCGATGGATAATTCCGGCAAGCTCTTTTTTCAAATCCTCAAAGGAGCTGTGGGCTTCCAGGGATTTGAACAGTTCTCCGTCTTTTATGCAGCCGTATTTAATGACTTCTCCCATTCCGTCGTTGATGAAACGTTCCGGAAGCGTATCCAGAACGAGGGGGTCAATGAGTACAAGTGACGGCTGATAAAACGCACCCACCAGATTCTTGCCCTTGAACTCCACTATGGCGGGGGGAGTCGTATTGCTGTTGCCGGCCACTTCCGATATTATGCCCTGATATTCCCACGGGCC
>CAQNVT010000071.1 GCA_948844705.1 uncultured Dorea sp. | reverse complement strand
GCAAAGCATGCAGAGACAGGAAGAAACGGCGGAAAGATTCAGTATGTAAAATATCCGATCAATTATAACAGGGATGCGATCAAATCTCTGGTAAGGCGCGCCATGGACAGGGGCTTTTACGAGGGAGTCAACCTTTCCCTTGCATACTGCGACAACTGCGGCCATGAGGAGCTCTCCATGGACGTATGTCCGGTATGCGGAAGCAAAAATCTTACGAAGATAGACAGAATGAACGGTTATCTGTCCTATTCCAGAGTTAAGGGAGATACCCGCTTAAATGAAGCGAAAATGGCAGAGATTGCAGAAAGGAAAAGTATGTAATCATGCGTTATCACAATATTACAAAGGATGACATGCTCAATGGGGACGGACTTCGGGTCGTCCTGTGGGTGGCGGGCTGTTCCCACGCCTGTCCGGGCTGTCAGAATCCTGTCACCTGGGATCCGGAAGGGGGGCTTCCTTTTGATGAGGCGGCGAAGCAGGAGGTTTTTGACGAGCTGGACAAGGACTATGTGAGCGGTATTACATTTTCCGGAGGAGATCCGCTCCATGAGGCAAATATAGACGGCGTGACCGCACTTGCCAGGGAGATCCGTGAAAAGTACCCGGATAAGACGATCTGGCTCTATACCGGATATGTCTGGAAGGAGATCAAGGGGCTTGAGATCGTAAAATATCTGGATGTCGTAGTGGACGGAAGGTTTGAGAAGGATAAAATGGACAATTCACTTCACTGGAAGGGCAGTGCGAACCAGTTTGTGATCGATGTTAAAAATACATTAAAGATAGGAGAGTTGGTGCTGCATGGCTAAGAGGGTTGCACAGTTTCACAAGGTCAGCTACAGACAGTTTAAGGAGGCATTCCTGGATGCCTTTGAACCGCTTGAGGAGGAGGAGATCCGGGAGATCTATCATGAGATCAAGCTTCCGAAGCGCGCGACGAAGGGGTCGGCGGGCTATGATTTTTTTACGCCGTTTCCGATTGTGCTGGCGCCGGGGAAAACGGTGAAGGTGCCTACCGGTATCCGGGTAGAGATGCAGGAAAACTGGGTGCTTAAATGCTATCCAAGAAGCGGGCTTGGCTTTAAATACCGCCTTCAGCTTAATAATACCGTCGGGATCATCGACAGTGATTATTTTTATTCGGATAATGAAGGGCATATCTTTGCGAAGATTACCAATGACAGCAACGAAAAAAAGCTGCTGGAGATCGATACCGGGCAGGGATTTATGCAGGGAATCTTCGTGGAATACGGGATTACGATGGATGATGATGTGACAGAGATCCGAAACGGGGGATTCGGAAGCACGAATTAGTTGGTTTGGGACAGGGTATTTTCAATCTGGGACGTAGTAAAATTAATTTTACTACGTCCCAGATTACATATTTTATAGAAAACCGGATATTCTATTCTTAAATTATGGATTAAAGATGGAGGAATGGATATGCCGGATACAAAAAAGATAACAGCTTCAAGAGAAGAGAGCGTCGCGTATATGAACGAGATACTTCCGGTTCAGGAAAGCTTCGATATTATTCAGAGGGACATGTATATCGGGGGACGCGTTTCTTCTTTTTATTTTATAGACGGATTTACGAAGGATGAGGTCTTGCTTAAGATCATGGATTCCTTTCTTAAGGTGACGGAGGAGGACATGCCGAAGGATGCCACAGAATTTTCGAGGGTCTGTATTCCTTATGCGGAAGTGGATATCTACGGGGACTTTGACCAGGCGGTTAAAAATGTTCTGTCGGGCGTGACGGTTCTTTTCGTGGATGGTTATGAGGCATGTATTGCCATTGACTGCCGCACGTATCCTGCAAGAAGCGTGGAGGAGCCGGATAAGGATAAATCTCTGCGCGGATCAAGGGACGGATTCGTGGAGACGATCGTATTTAATACGGCGATGATGCGAAGAAGGATCCGTGATCCGCATCTTACTATGGAAATGGTGGAGATCGGGGACAGCTCCCGCACGGATGTGGCGATCTGCTATATGAAGGACCGGGTGGACAAGGCGCTTCTTGATACGGTGTCAAAGCGGATAAAGAGCATTAAAACAGATGCCCTGCGGATGAATCAGCAGAGCCTTGCGGAGTGTCTGTTTAAGCGGAAATGGTACAATCCTTTTCCGAAGTTTAAGTTTACCGAGCGTCCGGATACGGCGACGGCATGCCTTCTGGAGGGGAAGGTTGTGCTTCTTGTAGACAATTCTCCTTCTGCCATGATCCTTCCGACCTCGATCCTTGATATGATCGAAGAGGCAAATGACTATTATTTTCCGACGCTTACGAATGTGTATCTGAAATTTGCAAGGACGTTGATCACGGTCATGACGGTATTTCTTACCCCGGTATTTCTTTTGTTCATGCAGAATTTAAATTGGCTTCCGGAGGTTTTTGCTTTTGTGGCGCTTAAGGACACGGTGAATATTCCACTGATCTTCCAGCTTCTGATTCTGGAGATTGCCATTGACGGACTCAGGCTTGCGGCGATGAATACGCCGAGTATGCTGAGCACTCCTTTAAGTGTGATCGCGGGTCTTGTAATGGGAGAGTTCTCGGTACAGTCCGGATGGTTTAATGCGGAGGTCATGCTCTATATGGCGTTTGTGGCAGTGGCAAATTATACGCAGCCCAACTTTGAGCTGGGATATGCGCTGAAATTCATGAGACTTCAGCTTCTTATCCTGACGGCGCTCTTTAACTGGATCGGTTTTGCGGCCGGGTGTGCGGTGATCATCATAAGCCTCTGCTTTAACAAGACGCTTTCGGGAAGAAATTATCTGAATGTAAAATTAAATTAAATAGAATTTACAATTCCTGCAGATTTGGGTATAATGCTTTTTAGGTTTAAATGCAGGGAGGTATTTTTATGCAGAAGGATTCCGGAAGGGATGAAAGACTTGGCAGCGCTCCCCTCGGAAGGCTCATGGTGTCGATGGCGCTTCCGTCGGTGGCTGCACAGCTGATTAATATTTTATATAACATCGTGGACCGTATTTATATCGGACACATTGCAGATTACGGGGATGTCGCGCTTACGGGGGTAGGGGTGACGTTTCCGATCATTATGCTCATATCCGCGTTCAGTGCATTTGCGGGAATGGGCGGCGCGCCTCTGGCCTCCATAGAACTTGGGAGGAAGGATTACGGGAGGGCAGAGCGGATCCTGGGAAATTCGGCAGGGCTGATCCTCCTGTTTGCGGCGGTTCTGACAGCTTTCTTTTCCGTATTTAAAAGGCCGGTTCTGTATGCCTTCGGAGCCAGTGATGCGACGATCGGGTATGCAGAAGGATACATAGGCATCTATCTTGCGGGAACTTTATTTGTACAGGCGGCTCTGGGGCTTAATACCTTTATCAGCGGACAGGGAGAGGCAAAGACCGCCATGCTGTCCGTACTGATCGGGGCAGTGCTTAATATCTGTCTTGATCCGGTGTTTATCTTTGTGCTCGGGCTGGGGGTAAAAGGAGCGGCGATCGCTACGGTGATTTCTCAGGCGGTAAGCGCCGTGTGGGTCGTACAGTTTCTTGTGTCGGAAAAAAGCGTGATCCGGCTGAGGAGGAAAAATATCCGGCTGCAGCCGGAATATATCGGAAGGATTGCAGCGCTTGGCGTATCTCCGTTTATCATGCAGAGCACGGAAAGCCTTGTAAGTGTTACGCTTAATACAGGACTTCAGAAATATGGGGGTGATCTTTATGTGGGGACAATGGCGATCCTGAGCAGCATCATGCAGTTTATCGGGATTCCGGCACAGGGAGTCACACAGGGGGTGCAGCCTATTATCAGCTACAATTACGGAGCGGGGAATAAAGAGCGTGTCAAGGGAACTTTTTTCAGGCTGGTTATCGTAACTTTTTCGTCGATGTTTATTCTCAGCGGAATTGCGGTTGTCGCGCCGGGACTCTATGCCGGGATATTTACAAATAATCGGCAGCTTGCCGAGCTTACGGCGGAGGTTATGCCGGTATACTTTCTGGGTTTTTTATTTTTCGGAATTCAGTCGGCATGCCAGAGCACCTTTGTGGCTCTGGGGCAGGCGAAGGTATCGGTTTTTATTGCACTTTTAAGGAAGGTGATCCTTTTGATTCCTCTGGCCGTTATTCTTCCAAGGTTTATGGGAGTTATGGGAATTTACCGGGCGGAGCCGATCGCAGATATCATCTCGGTCACGACGGCCGGGACATTATTTTTCATTACATTTAAAAAAATTTTGCGCGATATGGATAAAAGTGGTATGATAGGTGAAAATGAAGGAAAGGAAATGTAAAAATGAAAGAATATATCGTTACGGTAAACAGTACGGTCGATGTACCGAAGGAATGGCTTCAGGAGAGAAATGTTCCGTTTATTCCTTTAAAATATACGATTGATGGGGAGACCTATCAGGATATGCTGGGACTTTCTTCCAAAGAATTTTTTGCGAAGCTGCGTGCAGGAAAAATGTCTGTTACCACACAGGTAAATCCGGAGGAGGCAAAGAAGGTGCTTGAGCCCTTTTTAAAGGAGGGAAAGGATGTGCTGCATCTTGCCTTTTCCTCGGGCTTAAGCGGAACTTGTAACAGTATGAAGCTTGCGGCTGAGGAGCTTATGGAGGAATATCCGGACAGAAAGGTTATCGTGGTGGATACTTTGTGTGCCTGCATGGGCGAGGCGCTTCTTCTGTATTATGTGCTGAAACGCAAAAGTGAGGGAATGACGGTTGAGGAGGCGGCGGAATGGGCCGAGGAACATAAGCTCAATATCTGTCATAACGTGACCATCGATGATCTCCATCATCTGCAGAGAGGCGGACGCGTGTCGAAGACGACAGCTGTTCTTGGAAGTATGGTGCAGATCAAGCCCATGATCCACATGGACAATGAAGGAAAGCTCCAGGTGATCGGAAAGGAGCGCGGAAGAAAGAAATCTCTTCAGAAAATTGTGGAAATGGCCGTGGAGCAGTACAGGGGCTGGGAGAATGATATCATTATGATTACCCACGGCGACTGCCCGGAGGACGCCGAGTATGTGGCGGAGCTGGTGCGGAAGAAAATGGGAATAACGAACATTCTGATCAATAATATCGGTACGGTAATCGGGAGCCACACAGGTCCGGGAGTCGTGGCAGTGTTCTGTATGGGTAATCTGAGATAAATAAAAAAGCCGGCCAGGGAGAAAATACGATGAGAAAGAATATAAGTATAGATAAAGAGATGAAAGCGTTATGGCCGCCTGTGCGTGTCGGATGTATGCAGTATAAGGTGAAGGTGGAGAAGAAGAGCGAAGAGCTGTGGAAATATCTGAAAAAGGATATTTATAAACAGGCAAGAGATGCGGTTTTTGATTACGGCGTAAATGAAATTCCCAATATCAGGGAATCGCGGGCGGCGTATAAGGCTTTCGGAAAGGACCCCAGCAGATACCGCGTATCGTCGGAGGCGCTGATCCGGAGGATCGGACAGGGAAAGGGGCTTTATGAGGTGAATACGGTCGTGGACGCTAATAACCTTATCTCTGTAGAATCCGGCTTTTCTGTAGGCTCCTATGATGCATCCAGGATAGATGACGAGCTTATTTTCCGTATCGGGAGAGAGGGAGAGACCTATAAGGGAATCGGAAAGGATGAAATTAAGATAGATGCGCTTCCGGTTATTGCCGATGGAAGAGGGCCGATCGGAAGTTCTACCAGCGATTCGGAGCGGGCCATGATCACTCCGGAGGCATCGGAGGTTCTGACTTTGATCTATTCTTTTTCCGATAACAGCGATCTGGAAAAGGCGCTGGAGTATGGAAAAAGGTATATGGAAAAATATGCGGGTGCTGCGGAAGTGGAAATATGGATCGTTGAATAAAATGAGGCGCCGTCTCTGGCTGAAAGGGAGACGGCGCCTCGTTTTATTTAGATTTTAAAGATTCCCAGTGCGCTTGCGACCGAGCTTCCAAGAATCAATACAAGGAAGATCGGGGCAACCCATTTGATGATAACGGTATACATGCCCTCGGCTTTAAAAGTGCCGTCGGTTGCCTTTACTTCATCGGCAAGTGCTTTCGGCCCTATGAAAAAGCCGATAAAGATACAGGTGAAGAATGCCACAATCGGCATTAATACACTGTTGCTTACAAAGTCCATGATATCGAGAACAGACATGCCCATCCAGCTTATGAATGCTAAAGGTCCGAAGCCTAAGGAGGACGGAATTCCAAGCGCCAGTGAAAGAACGGTTACAAAGATGCTGGCGCCCTTGCGGCTCCAGCCGAATTTATCCCTGAAAATGGATACGATCGTCTCCATCAGGGAGATTGCCGATGTAAGAGCGGCAAAAAATACAAGGACGAAAAAGATCGTTCCGATGACACCGCCGAGCTTCATGCTTGCGAATACCTTCGGGAGCGTCATGAACATCAGTCCCGGACCTGCATTCAGCGCGTTTCTGTCTCCGCCGGAAAAGGCAAATACGGCCGGGATAATCATAAGGCCGGCAAGAAATGCGATACCGGTGTCAAACAGCTCGATC
>CAQNVT010000070.1 GCA_948844705.1 uncultured Dorea sp. | reverse complement strand
GTATGCCGTTTTCACGCATAATGCGCTCTATGCGCTTGTGGTTGACCGGTTTTTCGGATTTACGGTTTATTTTCATGGGTTATTTTTCTGCTTCCATAAATGCCGCAGAATCTTGCCACTTTAATCTGGGACAGGGTATTTTCAATCTGGGACGTAGTAAAATTAATTTTACTACGTCCCAGATTGATGATTGCCACTTGACATCCGGCCATAGTCTATGCTACGATTCTCTACAGAAATGAATATGTAAAACGCAATGACGAAGAGAGTATGTTTGTGAAAGTCTTACAGAGAAATTCCGGGGATGCTGAGAGGGATGGATGGAAACAGGCAGAAGATGGCTTTTGAGTGGTGTATGTGAATAACCGGGTGATAATGGTTTGTCGGTTATAAGCGTACAAAGGGCCCGCCCTTTACAGCGGAAGGTGTTTATTCGACACCTGCGAAGGCTCCTGCCGTGAGGCATGAGTGAACGGAAGTGGTAACACGGGTATACTCGTCTTCCCTGATATTTTCTGTATGGAAATGGTCAGGGAAGATTTTTTTATGATATAGGGAACTTTGTTCCCTATATCATAAAAACCCTCTGGGAGGATACGCACTCGCGCGAAGAGGAAGTGTGTCGCATGCAACCGCGCTCGGCGCAAGAATGTGCCGAGGCACATTCTTTATAATATGGGAAACTTCGTTGCCTGTGTCATAAAAACCCTCTGAGGCCGTGCAGAGCATATTCAAGGTATAAGCTTTATAGAAGAATAAAGGAGAGGTTACAAAATGGAAAAGCAAAAGTATTATATTACAACAGCGATTACCTACACATCGGGGAAGCCGCATATCGGAAATACGTATGAAATTATTCTGGCGGATGCGATTGCCAGGTATAAGAGAAATCAGGGATATGACGTATTTTTCCAGACCGGTACGGATGAGCATGGGCAGAAAATCGAATTGAAGGCAGAAGAGGCCGGTACGACACCAAAGGAATTTGTTGACGGCGTGGCGGGAGAGATCAGGCGTATCTGGGATCTTATGAATACTTCCTATGACAAATTTATCCGTACGACAGACGATTATCATGAGAAGCAGGTACAGAAAATATTTAAGAAGCTGTATGAGCAGGGAGATATTTATAAAGGGTCCTATGAGGGGCTATATTGTACGCCATGTGAGTCCTTCTGGACAGAATCCCAGCTTGTGGACGGAAAATGCCCCGACTGTGGACGTGAGGTCAAGCCTGCAAAGGAGGAGGCGTATTTCTTTAAGATGAGCAAATATGCGGACCGCCTGATCGAGCATATCAATACACATCCGGAATTTATCCAGCCGGTGTCAAGGAAAAATGAGATGATGAACAACTTCCTTCTCCCGGGTCTTCAGGATCTGTGCGTGTCAAGAACCTCATTTAAATGGGGGATCCCGGTGGATTTTGATGACAGGCATGTGGTGTATGTATGGCTGGATGCCCTTACAAACTATATTACGGGGATCGGATATGACTGCGACGGTGAGAGTACGGAGCAGTTTAAGAAGGACTGGCCGGCCGATCTGCACCTGATCGGAAAGGATATCATCCGTTTCCATACCATTTACTGGCCGATCTTCCTGATGGCGCTGGGGCTGCCGCTTCCGAAGCAGGTGTTCGGGCATCCGTGGCTTCTGCAGGGCGACGGCAAAATGAGCAAATCCAAGGGAAATGTGCTTTATGCCGACGAGCTGGTAGATTTCTTCGGCGTAGATGCGGTGCGGTATTTCGTGCTT
>CAQNVT010000069.1 GCA_948844705.1 uncultured Dorea sp. | reverse complement strand
TTGACACTGTGCTTCTATAAAGCATCCCGCTGATTCAGGCCTTCAGCGACATATTCTCACGATATTTTGTTATTTACAAGGGGTATCTCTCAGTCAATTCCTTTACGGTCTTCTTTACCTTCCCGATATTTTCCTCATTTCTCATGACATCTACGATGCCTCCGGCTATGATATCCATTTCCTTTTCCTTCATGCCGCGAGTCGTAACTGCCGGCGTACCCAGCCTTACTCCACTGGTGACAAATGGTGAGCGCGGGTCGTTCGGGATCGTATTCTTATTGCAGGTGATGTGCGCCTCGTCCAGACGGCGCTCCATCTCCTTGCCGGTCACCTCCTCGCCGCCCAAATCAAGCAGCATCAGATGGTTGTCCGTGCCGTTTGAAACGACCTTTGCTCCTCTGTCCATAAGTCCCTTGCACAGTGCCTTCGCATTGTTTATTACCTGCTGCTGATATTCCTTAAATTCAGGTGAAAGAGCCTCCTTAAAGCAGACTGCCTTTCCTGCGATCACGTGCTCGAGCGGTCCTCCCTGAATTCCCGGGAATACGGCTTTATTAAAGTTGAACTTATCTGCTGCTTCCTGGTTACAGAGGATCATACCTCCCCTCGGCCCCCGGAGGGTCTTGTGTGTCGTCGTTGTAGTTACGTGTGCATACGGGATCGGGCTCGGATGGAGCCCTGCCGCAACCAGCCCTGCAATGTGGGCCATATCCACCATAAGATAAGCTCCCGCCTCGTCCGCGATCTCGCGGAACCTCTTAAAATCAATCGTTCTGGCATAAGCACTGGCTCCCGCGATGATCATTTTCGGACGCTCCTGAAGCGCCGTGCTCCTTACCAGATCATAATCTATAAAACCGTCATCTCCGACACCGTAGGATACGACCTGAAAATATTTCCCGGAAATATTAACCGGTGATCCATGCGTCAGATGTCCGCCGTGATCCAGATTCATTCCCATAATCTTATCGCCCGGCTTCAGCATTGCAAAAAATACCGCCAGGTTCGCCTGAGCGCCTGAATGCGGCTGAACATTCGCATAATCACAGCCAAACAGTTCCTTTGCCCTTTCAATCGCAAGTGTCTCTGCTTTATCTACACACTGGCAGCCTCCATAGTACCTCCTGCCGGGATATCCTTCCGCATACTTGTTTGTAAGCACGCTGCCCATTGCGGCCATCACCGCCTTGCTTACCCAGTTTTCAGATGCGATCAGCTCGATGTGAGAATTTTGTCTTGCAAGCTCCTCCCGGATCACATCTGCAATTTCTATATCTGTCTTTTCAAGCTCTTCCATTGTATACATGTTATATTCCCTCTATTTATTCATCTGGTCCTTTCGCCTCATCTTAAGCTTAAGCAAAGCCTTTGCCTTAAGACAGTCAAGCTCCACCACATTATTTTCTCCCACCACATTGGTCTCCGTACCGTCGTCACTCTTATTTATATCCACAATTCCATCGAGATAATCATTCGTAACAACAAACTGAGCCACTGTACCGCTGAAATTTAAACCGGTAACCGGAATCCCTCTGATTCCAAGCTGCTCACATGTATTAGTAAAATCCACGTCACTGTTGCCCCATCCGTCAGAGGATATGATAACTCCGTCAGCACGCATGGCCTCAGCCCACACGGCAGACCGCGTACCCACCAGCATCTTATCCTTGTTGTCATCCGGTGTTCCTACCAGCAAAATACCCATCAAATCAAGGTCTGTATCCTTTGATACTACATCAAGAAGCGGATCCCTGAAATGATGCAATGTAGTTTCCTTTGTCGATGGTCCAATTCCCATACTTCATTCGCCTCCTTACTGCATAGAACGGATAATTCCGTCCCTGTATTCATTTGGAGTTACCAGAATCGGCATATTCCCCATATCTATAATTGAACGTCCGCCTTCAACTCCGGACGGCTCATTCGAGAAGAAATGTGTATCATACATTGCTCCCTGGCCCGCTACCTGTTTAATGATCAGGACACGTTTCTTTCCCGGTCTTACAATATCATGATATTCATGGCGTTCTGTGCATTTTTCGCCTTTAAATTTTTTCAGTTTTTCGCGATAGGTCTGTACGAACTTATCACATGCCCGGTGTGCAGCCGTCGGACCCGGTCGTTCCTGCCCCATTCCCGCAGCAAGTGTTACATCAAATGAAATAATATAATCGTCATCTCCCGGAGTACCCGCACGGTTCAGATACAGCTGGTCCTTTAAATTTCCCTCCGAAGATCCAAACTCATGGCACTGTTTTCCATTAACATCCACCCCGGTAAGCATTACGTAAACTCCGGTAATAGTATGAGTAATCCCCTCTCCGATCTTTCCAAGTACTTTTGTAGAGATCGGAATAATATCCATAATAGTATTCGTCCATCTGTCATGGTCACCCGGTTTAATAATCTGAATATCAATCTTTTCCAGATATTCCTCTTCCGCAATAAGCTCTCCAAGCATTTCTTTGCTTACTGTCATCTGTCCGTCAACCGTAATATCATTGTGTTCGCCCCATATTACATCCTCCATGTGAAAGGACTTGATCACCAGGCGCCTCAAATCTTTTATCTCATCAGCCAATCTTTTTCACCTCCGTACTATTTTTCAAAAAAGGGCAGATGATAATCATCTGCCCTTATAATACTCCGACTAGATCTTTGCTACATACTCAAATGGCAGCGGAACAATCTTTCCAGGTGTCTGGATTTCAATTAACTGCTCGAGAGTTGCTTTTACAATCTGTGTCTGCTGTTCAACATTGTGCGGTCCGCCGGCATTCGCACCCATAGGTACGAGCGGAGCAACTGCACGAGGAGTACCGGTCTGACGTACGACCGGCGGAAGAGCTGCAATAATAATTGTAGGAATTCCATGACTTTGTAACTACGGAAGAACTTGCTAACAAAATAGAGGGGGTTGTCCATAGACCTCCTTTTGTGGTGCCTGTAGACTCCGTCGCTTTAATTAAGA
>CAQNVT010000068.1 GCA_948844705.1 uncultured Dorea sp. | reverse complement strand
CAGGTGGACAAGGAGCATCATATCCACAAGCACGGCAAGGGTCAGGAGCTGATTCTCGCACTGTCCGGCCGGGTCTCTGTAATGGTGGGCGAGACACCCTATCAGCTCGGACAGGGCGACAGCCTCATCTTTGACTCCAAAAGTGAACATTTTATTTATACGGAGGAAGAACCGGCGACGATCGTCATTATTTCCAGTCCGCCCTACACACAGAATCTTTCTTAATACTTCGTATAATCGCCGAAGAGAGGTGGGTTTCCGCAAAAAATCAGACTTTACGTCCTGTTCGCGCGGCGGCCCGTTTCCTCTCTGTCTCCGGCTTTATTCAGTTCAATTTTCACTATTATTTCTTCATGTTATAAATTACGCCGTCCATATATACCCGTACGGCTTCGATGTCCTTGTCCACCTGTTTTTTCACTTCTTCCAGGTTCGCAAATTTCTTTACGCCGCGGATATAGGCATGTACTTCCAATTTGATATCTTTTCCATAGATATCCCGGTCAAAGTCCAAAAGGAAAGTTTCGACCGTAGCAATCGGAATATCGTCATCAGACGGTCTCAAACCAATGTTTGTCATACCTCTGAAAAACGTTCCGTCCATATAGGACAATGTTCCGTACACTCCATGAGGCGGAAATAATTTATTCTTCGCTACGCCTAAATTTGCCGTCGGCATACCTACCTTACATCCGGCCGCTTTACCGTGTACCACAGTCCCTCTCATGAGATAAGCATGCCCCAGCAGTATATTTATACGCCGGAAATCACCGTCCTCGACCGCTTTCTTAATCCTGTCTGTAGTCACCGGCTCACCGCCCAAATATACAGTCGGTACAACCTCTACCGAAAATCCATATTTCTCACCGAATTCCTTCAGCGCGTCAATTCCCAGTCCTTCATGTCCGAAGGTCATATTCTCCCCCGCCACAACACTTTTTGCCTGAAGCTTTCCTGCAAGAATCTCTCTCGCAAATTCCTCCCCGGCCATAGCATATGCGTCTTTCACGGGCATAGATACCATGATCTCCACTCCGCTGTCTTTCAGGAGATATTCCTTCTCATCCTCAGAATAGATGACCGGCTTCTCACTCTCCTCAAAGCTTAAAAGCACCGGAGTCTGAGTCTCATAACCATACAGCTTTTCGATAACTGCTCTGTGGCCGACGTGCAGACCGTCGAAGGAACCAAATGCTACTCTGGACGCGCCCGGTACTGCGTCCTTTAAATCATATGTATGTCCCGTTTGCAAGCTCCAGCGCTTCCTCTTCCGTATCAAACGGAGTGACACAGCCTACCGGCCCGAAAATTTCTTCCTGGAAAATCGTCATATCCCTTGTCACGTCCGCGAAAATCGTAACCGGAACAAAATTTCCTTTCATGAGGACCGGATCCGTGTAACGCTCTCCGCCGCATATCAGACGCGCTCCCTCTTCCTTTCCTTTCTCGATGTAGCTCCAGACATGTTCCGCATGACTTCTGGAAATCAGCGGATCCAGGTTAGTATTCATATCGAATATATCACCGGCGGTATACTTCTCTTCCGCAAATTTCTTCATTTCCTCAATGAACTCTTCATAAATGCTTCTATGTACCAGCACGCGGGTACCGGAAACGCATACCTGTCCGGAATGATTCGTGAATCCCCATACTGCCCATTTTGCTGCGGATGCCACATCCACATCCTCGAAGAAAATGTTCGGACTCTTTCCGCCCAGCTCCAGGGCAATGTCTTTCACCCTTTCTGCCGAGTTTTCGATCACTTCCCGGCCCGTCTCGATGCCGCCTGTCATGGCTACCATATCCACATCCGGGTGCTTCGTCAGATACGCTCCGACTTCGCTTCCGGAACCAGTCACAACATTAAATACACCTGCGGGAAGCCCGGCCTCTTCATATACGCCTGCAAGCTGCAGGAGAGCCAATACCCCCCATGACGGAGGCTTGATAACACAGGTGTTGCCCGCCGCTAAAATGGCATTGATCTTCTGACAGCCCATGAGATACGGCCCGTTCCACGGAAGAATCTCCGCCACAACCCCAACCGGGTTCCATGTCACATAGTTCAGTGTGCCGTGATCGGAAGGAACAACGGAGCCCTCCAGTGTTCTCGCCTTTCCGGCGAAAAAATTGAACGAATCCACTGCCATCGGCACACAGTAATAACGGGCAGAGCCATAATGATATCCACATTCCAGAGATTCCAATATTGCAAACTCTTCCGCTCTGCGTTCCATGATCTGTCCCGCTTTCAAAAGAATCGCCGAACGGTCTCTCGCCGCCATTCTGCCCCACTCGCCTTTATCAAAGGCTTCCCTTGCGGCCTTCACCGCTTTCGCGGCATCTTCCACGCCGCCTTTGTAGGCCTGTGCAAATACCTCATTGTCGGCAGGACTGACACAATCCTGTATCTTTCCTGATACGGAAGGAACATACTCTCCGCCGATATACAGCTTGTATGGCTCTTTCTTCACATAATCCATTGGGTTCATACCTGTGACCTCCTTTTTGTTCTTGGAACAATACTATTATTCATATACTATCGATGAATTCTATTTTTTAATAGAATTTGTATATGATTCTATAAATAGAATAATATACTATATTTCGAATGTCAATTTTTTTCTCCTTTACTTTATGCTTTTTTGCACATTTCAACAAATATATTCTTCCATTTTCAGCAAAAATATACAACACTCTTTTCGATTTTCCAAATAATTACAAAATCAGAAATTCTACGCAAAGCCTTTTTAATTATTTTGTATTTAGTATAATTTAACAGATGATTTCTTTTGAATTTTGAATCTATCCAGAGAAATTTTATTACTTTTAATCGAACATTTATAGAAAATATAGAAAAGAGAATCCCCCGCCCCTGATGCCTAAAACAGCTGCCGGCCTCATACACTCCCAAAAATACGCAAAAGAAAAGCACCTCCGAAGAGATGCCTTCCCCCACAGAACCAATCCACGGAAAAACCGGAATCCGTACATGCCTGTTATTGTGTCTCTGTCAATTTCTGCACTGCCTCTTCCTTCGTTGACACAAAGAAAAAGTCTTTCCCATGGTTCGACTCATAGATAAAATCTTTCAGCGGTTTACTTGTATAATGCGAATAATCCCCGTAAACAGCCACTTTCACATGATAATTCATAAACTTCTGGAGAATCTCGCCCGCCATGCCCGTACTAAGAACGAAAAAATCCTCACACACCGCATCTTTATCAATGACAATCCTCTCTGCACCTGTCTCATACTTCACAGTCATCGCCAGATCCAGAGCCGACTGTGTATCAACAATCGCCATCTCGTCACCGGAAACAACTGCAATATCAATCCCGTTATCTTTCAAATACTCAATATTCATACTATCCTCCTTAACTCAAACCTGCAGTACAAATTCCAGTCGAAGATAGATTCTACAGGACAACACATAAATTGTCAAGAGTAAAACACAAAAAACTATTTTGATAAATTTTTTACTCATCCAATGTACATTGCATCCCCAAAGGAAAAAAACCGATACCTTTCCTCCACTGCCTCCTTATAGGCGGCAAGCACATGCTCCCGTCCGGCCAAAGCCGACACAAGCATGATAAGCGTCGATTCCGGCAGGTGGAAATTCGTAATCAGGCTGTCCAGCACTTTAAACCGATACCCGGGATAGATGAAAATGTCCGTCCATCCGCTTCCTGCCTCCAGGCGCCCGTTATCATCCGCCGCCGACTCTATTGTTCTGCAGCTTGTCGTTCCCACACAGACAATCCTGTGTCCGTTCTCCTTCGCCCTGTTGATCTTATCTGCCGCCTCCTCGTCAATCTGATAGAATTCCGAGTGCATATGATGATCCGTAATCTCTTCTGCCTTTACAGGACGGAAGGTTCCAAGGCCCACATGAAGCGTGACTCTGGCGATCTCTATGCCCTTTTCTTCAATCGCCCGTAAAAGCTCGGGGGTAAAATGAAGACCTGCCGTCGGCGCCGCCGCAGAGCCGGTATGTCTGGCATAGACTGTCTGATAGCGGTTTTTATCCTTAAGCTGATGGGTAATATAAGGCGGCAGCGGCATCTGTCCTAACTGGTCCAGTATCTCCTCAAAGATCCCCTCATAGGTGAACTGAACCAGCCGGTTCCCTTCCTCCGCAATCTCAAGTATTTCACCGATAAGAATTCCCCCGCCGAAGCTGATCCTTGCCCCCGGCCGTGCCTTTTTTCCGGGTTTTACCAATGTCTCCCATATGTTGTTTTCTCTGCGCTTTAACAGTAATATCTCGATTTTGGCGCCGGTTCCTTCCTTCTCACCGATAAGCCTTGCCGGAATCACCTTCGTGTCATTAATGACCAGACAGTCCCCCGGATCCAGATAATCTGTAATTTCGCGGAAAATACGGTGAGAAATAGCCCCGGACTCCTTGTCTAACACAAGGAGTCTGGAGCTTTCCCGATCCTCATAGGATTCTTCCGTG
>CAQNVT010000067.1 GCA_948844705.1 uncultured Dorea sp. | reverse complement strand
TTTCTGTCGGATGTGCTCCTGAAACTATCTAATATCGAGGATAAAAAGATCCAGATCGAAGCGCCGCCTCAGAAAAAGGAGATGGATAAAGGCGGGCTGGTACAGCTTATTGTACCGCCGCTGTGTATGATGGCGCTTACGATCGGTATGGGCGTTCTTATGAAACGCGGGCCTTATGTATTTATGAGCGCGGGAATGACGCTGATAACCCTTATATTTTCTGTTCAGAAATTTTTTTCAGACCGGAAGGAACGGAAGGCAGAAAATGAAAAGAGAGAGAGGCTGTATAAGGATTATCTCTTAAGGAGCAGAAAAAGGATTCGAAGAGAACGTGCAGAAGAAAAGAAAGCGATGGAATATCAGAGCCCTGCACTGCCGGCGATTGCAGAGATGATAGAACAGTACAGCAGCAGAATCTATGAGAGGAGCGCGCTGGAGGATGATTTTCTGACGGTAAACCTGGGCTATTATGAGGGAAGATCAAAGATAGAGGTGTCGTTTGGAGGAAAAGAGCTTGAGATGAAGAAGGACGAGCTCGCCGAGGAGGCGGAAGAGCTTGTAAAGGAATTCGGAAAGATAGAAGGGGTTCCGGTAACGGCAGATCTTAAGCGGTCACATCTGGGACTTGTAGGAAGCAGGGAGAATGTTCATGAACAGCTTAAGTATCTTATGGCTCAGATTACATTTTTCCAGAGCTACCATGATGTACAGGTCATACATATTCATAACCGAAAATACAGGAAAGAATTTGACTATATGCGCTGGTATCCGCATCTGCGTATCCGTCAGATTAATGTAATAGGAAATATATCAGACGAGCAGGCCAGGGATCAGATCCTGGGAAGTATCCAGCAGATTTTAAAAGAGCGGAAGCTTAAGCTTGAAGAGGAAAGGCAGGAGACGGTATTTCTTCCTCACCTGCTGTTTATCATAGACGAACCGAAGCTTGTCATGAACCATGCGATCATGGAATATCTGCAGGCAAAATCCATGAAGCTCGGGTTCAGTATGATCTATACATCGGAACGCCAGGACAGTCTTCCGGAAAATATCCGTACCGTATGTATCGTTAAGGATTCTGACAGGGGACTTCTTCTTCTGAACGAAGGAAAAAGGGTAAACCAGGAATTCAGGATACAGCATATAGACGGAATTGATCTGGAAAAATCGGCAAGGTCGCTGAGCGCATTGATTCATCAGCAGGGGATCAGCAGCCGGATTCCGGAGAGTATCACATTCTTTGACATGTATAAGATCGAACATCCGGAGGAGCTGAATGTTAAGGAAAGATGGAGGAAAAACGAATCTCATAAGTCGCTGGCAGTGCCGCTGGGGGTGCGTGCCGAGGATGATTACGTGGAGCTTAATCTTCATGAGAAGGCTCATGGCCCTCACGGACTGGTAGCCGGGACAACAGGCTCAGGAAAGTCAGAGATCGTACAGTCCTATATTCTGTCGCTCGCCGTGAATTTTCATCCGCATGAGGCGGGATTTCTTCTGATAGATTATAAGGGAGGCGGTATGGCTAATCTTTTCGAAAAGCTTCCGCACCTTTTGGGTACGATCACCAATCTCGATAAGGCAGAAAGCATGAGGGCAATGGCGTCTATCAACAGCGAGCTGAAGAGAAGGCAGCGGATATTCAATGACTGCGGTGTGAATCATATTAACGGATATAACAAGCTTTTTAAGCTGGGAAGAGTGGAGGAGCCTTTGCCGCATCTTTTCCTGATCAGCGACGAATTTGCAGAGCTTAAAAAGGAGCAGCCGGAGTTCATGAGCGAGCTTGTATCCGCCGCGCGTATCGGACGGAGCCTTGGGATCCATCTGATACTGGCGACGCAGAAGCCGTCCGGCGTGGTGGATGACCAGATCTGGACCAACAGTAAGTTCAAGCTCTGCCTTAAGGTGCAGAACGAAGGAGACAGCAAGGAAATGCTCAAGACTCCGGACGCGGCGTCTATCACACAGGCAGGGCGCGCATATCTGCAGGTGGGAAATAATGAGATCTATGAACTGTTCCAGTCTGCATGGAGCGGCGCTTACTATGACAGAGAGGAAAAGGCAGAGGACAGAGAGGATGACAGAGTATATCTTGTAAATGCATTGGGGCAGGGAGAGCTGATCAACCGGGATTTAAGCGGGAGTGATGAAAGCAATCAGCTTAAGAAGACGCAGCTTGATGTAATTGTGGAGCACCTCAACGAAGTATATGAGGGGGAGCACGCGAAGGAGGTCAGGAAGCCGTGGCTTCCGTCCCTGGCTTCTGTGCTTCTGTCACCGTATACAAGGAAAGCAGAGGACAGTGCAATTTTTACAGAAGGAGATTACACGCTGGGGATTGGCATGGTGGATATTCCGGAGGAGCAGAAGCAGGAAGAATATACACTGAACCTTCTGAAAAACGGCCATATACTTTATATGGCATCGGGAGGATATGGAAAATCCGTATTTTTAACAAATATTATCATAGGACTCGCAATGAAAAATGCGGTGCGCAGCCTGAATTTTTATATCTGGGATTTAGGAAACAGTGCGCTTATTGCATTAAGCAGGCTTCCTCATGTGGCGGATTACATGGGATTAGACGATACGGAGAAGATAACAAAATTTCAGAAAATGATTCTGGCGGAGATCGCTGACAGAAAGCGTAAGTTCGCGCGTGCTATGGCTCCTAATATACAGGTATATAATCAGAGCCAGGCGGAGAAGCTTAAGGTGATTGTACTTGCGATTGATAATTATGATGCGGTAAGAGAGCTCGGGGATACGATTGAGGGCTTTGTACAGAAGGTTGCCCGTGACGGGGCAGGACTCGGAATATATCTGCTTGTGACAATGACGAGGATTAATGCAATGCGCGGCTCTGTTATGAACAATTTTAAAGAAAAAATAGGAGGCTTCAACTTTGATGCAGGCGAGAACCGGTCATTTATAGGAAAAAGCGATTATATACTTCCGGAGGATAAGAAGGGAAGAGCTCTTATTAAGCAGGAGAATGTAAATATTATGCAGCTATATATTCCGGTACCCTGCGGTACGGAACTGGAATACAGTCAGAATATAAGGAAGCTGGTCGACAGGATCGCGGATGTGAGTACAGAAGCGCCGGCACAGGGAATTCCGGTATTGCCGGAGGAGCTATATTTCCATATGCTGCCGGAGTATCCGGGCTATGAAAATGTCCGGACAAAAATACCGGTTGGAATAGAGCTGAATGATCTTGAAGTACAATATCTTGATATCACAAAAGGGACAGGGCTTATTATCGGCGGAAGCGAGACAGGAAGAACTAATATGATTCACAATGTCCTGGAATATATAAAGGGGGAGCGTATCTGGCTGATAGATAATGAAAGCAGAACCTCCGCCGGATTTTCCGAAAGAAAGGATCTCGTCTACGGCGCAGACTATATAACTGTTTCCGCCATGCTAAAGGAGATTGAAAGAGAAATATCTGTGCGTAAAGAAGATTATGAGGATGCAAGGCTTGATAATGTTGCAATGACCTTACAGGAGTTTACGCAGCAGACGAAACCGATGTATGTGGTTGTAGATATTATACAGGAATTGTACGCAATGCTTGGAAAAGAAGGGAAAACTGAGGAAATGGACGTTTTGGAAGAAGCATCCCGGTGGGGAATTTATGTGATCGTCACATCAGAGCCGAAGATTCCGATGCGTTCCGGAAAATTTATGGATATGCTGAGCAGCAGTAAGTCGGGGATTATCCTGGGCAATATAAAGGAGCAGAAGGTATTTGATTACACCGGCATCCGGGAAGAAAACCGGCAGGCAGAATATGGATATCAGCATACGAATGGCATAAACCGCAAGATGCTTGTTGCGAGACATATCATGTAGGAAGGAGAGATATATATGGAAGACCCGAAACAGGAAATATTGAGGCGGCAAAGAAGAGAGAATGCAACAAAAAAGATCCAGGAGATTGACGGTAAGATCAGTGAATGTACACAGATAAGGAATACACTTTCGGTGTATAAAAATCAATTAGAATCAGAGCTTTCATCGTGGAGGACTGTCTCTAATAAATTAAGCGGGAGCTCTAAATACACAAAGGTCGTGACGCCAAATGTTTTTGAGGGAGAGATGGCCGGGAAGCTGGGAACCTATATGGGCAAGGTAAGCTCAGATATAAAAACCGGAATATCCGACTCGGAGAGTCTGTCGGATGCGATTCAGACACAGATCAGTGAATTAGATTCATATAGCAGTGATCTCTGGTCACAGAGGGCAAGATGGGTCAGCCAGCTTTATTAAACAGGAGGAGAAAAAAATGGCAGGAAAAGTCGGTGTGGCAGAGGGCGAGTATAATAGCCTTTATACAAGTCTTGAAAATGCACAGGAAGAATTTATGTCTGCAATTGACAATATCAAAGGTAAGATCAGCGAGCTCAATTGTGAAGGCGGAGGATTTTATACGGATAATGTGACACCTAATATAGAAAGCTTGTTATGTACGCTTGGAAAGATACAGAGCTCCATAAGGGAGGTGTACAGTGCAGAAAAAGAGATAATTGACAATTTTCAAAAATCAATTGACAATATTGATACGTGCTGTTAGGAGGAATATATGGGCGGAAAATCAAATATTCAGATCGATTATAACAGAATTGACCAGATGACAGGAGAGGCCGAGAGTGTCATTAACGGAGAGTTAAGCTCCGTAGTGTCGGCATACGGAAGTGCAGGGAGCAATATGTCGAAATCTTCCGGTGAGACATTAGAAGCGATTAAGGAACAGATTGAAGCAGAGAAAGAGCTTGCAGGCGCTATGTCGGACGCCTGTACGCAGTTCATCGGAAGCATCAGAAATGCGGCGGAATCCTTCCGCGGACTGGACAGTACTATGGCGGGCTCAGTAGAACTTAAGGACAGATAGGGGGGAAAACAAAGGATGGACAGAATCTTTGAGACCGGCAGTGTAGAGGATATCTGCACACAGGCAAAGAAAGCGATCGAGGATACGAAGGACTGTATTGAGAATATAAAAAGCATTGCCGCAGGAGTCAGCAGTGCGGCTTCCGGTATTCCAGATGGGGCAAGGCGCGGAGACCTGGCAGGGGAAGCGGCGTTTCTTGGAGGGAAGCTTGAAAAGGATAGCTACGATACTGCCCGTACCAAGCTTGAGAGCTGCAGGGAAAGGGCGTGCAGCCTGATCCCGGAGTATGACTCCCAGTATGCGGCCCAGATGCAGTCCGTGACAGACGCCACAAGACGGATCAGGGGCGTCATAGAGGAACTCAGGGAATTTATGCTGGAGACCGCCCTTACGATGGACTGCAGAAATTTTAAGGAGGTGCTGGCGGCAAAGGAGACCCAGTGGAAGAAAAAACTGGAAAGCGCCGAAAGCCTTCTGGACGGTGCGGTAAGGAATGCAAAAGGGGCGCAGGATATCAGCACGGTATTCAGCAGGGACCCGGTAAATTTAAGCACCGGAAACTTCATTTATGACAAGGAAGACCTGAAAATAGAAGGAGAGCCGCCTTTTATCTTCCGCAGGTTTTATAATTCCGTCAACCATTTCCACGGTGCGCTCGGTGCGGACTGGAACCATAACTATGAGGTCCGCCTGACCTTCAAAAGAAGCGACGTGCTTGCAGGAGAAGAAGTGACGGTCCTTTTAGAGGACGGAAAGGAAGAGCTGTTCCTCCCGGTGGAGGGAGGGCGTTATACGCCGGGGAACCAGAGCCTCGCAGAGCTTCGGAGGACGGAGGAGGGCTATACATATGAAACGATAGAAGGTGACAGCTACCGGTTTGGGACGGACGGGAGATATCTCCGGCATGAGGACGCGAACGGGAAAGGCTTTACCTTAATCTATGAGGAGCCGGCTCCGGAAGCGGCCCCGTGCAAAGAGGCGGGAGAAGCCGGAGAAGAAAGGCCGGGAAAGCTCTGCGGGATCCGCAGAGACAGCGGGGAATCCTTCCGCCTGTCGTATGATAAGGACGGGTATCTGAAAAGTGTCGCCGACCATACAGGCCGTACCTTTACTTATGAGGTGGAGGACGGGCGTCTTATCCGCGCGGTACGTCCGGACGGAGGAGCCTTTGTCTACGAATACAACGGAAACGGGAAGCTGTCAGGCGTGACAAACCCGAGGGGGATCACGACCGTAGAGAATGAATATGATGAACAGCACAGGACTGCCCTGCAGAGGTTCCCGGACGGGACAAAGATGTGTTATAATTATGATGATGAGCGCCGCACCGTTACCATGACAGAACGAAACGGAAGCACCAGCATCCATTACCATGATGAGAAATACAGGAATATCCGGAACGTCTACGCGGACGGAGAAGAGAGATTCGAGTATAATTCCCGGAACCAGAAGACAAAGATCACGGACAAGCTGGGGCATGTGACCCGCCTGTCCTATGATAACCGGGGGAATCTGACAGGAGCGGTAAACCCGCTTGGGACAAAGCTTGCCGTCACCTACGGAAGACATAATAAGCCGGTGAGCGTCTCGGTAGACGGGAAGCAGAAGGTCAGGAATGTGTACGACAGCCGCGGCAACCTGACGGAAAGCCGGGATGCCCTGGGAAGGACCACCGGCATTCATTATAATGCTTCCGGAAGGCCGGAGAGCATCTGTCAGGCGGACGGGAGCCGGATCCGTCTCTCCTACGATGAAAGGGGAAATATCACGGAGCTCACCGACGCCAGGGGCGGTACGAGCCGCTATACATATGATGCCTTAAACCGGGTCATTGAAACAACCGACCCGAAGGGGAACCGGACAAAGTTCACCTATGATGCGGCAGGAAATATTCTAAGCGTCACCAATCCGGCAGGGGAGGTAAGGAGCTATGAGTATAATGAGAGCCATAAGCTGACCCGGATCACGGACTTTGACGGGAGCACCATCCAGAGGACCTATAATGTGCTGAACAAGCCGGAAATGATCACCGACCAGCTGGGGAGGAGGACGAAGCTCCAGTATGACGCGATGTGGAACCTGGCCCGTGTAACAGCGCCGGACGGGGGAAAGACGGATCCGG
>CAQNVT010000066.1 GCA_948844705.1 uncultured Dorea sp. | reverse complement strand
TGATTGAATCGGGCACAAATTCAATCGCTTTTTCCACCGAAGAAATCGCACCCTGCATGTCGCCTCATAATCTGCCGGATATCTGCCGTCATCCGGATGCCCGATGATATCTATGTAAGGATTCTCCATCACATGCATATAGGCGCCGGTAATCGTCTCCACATCTATTTCTCCTTTATAACACGGCTTATGGATACTGGCAACGGTAAGATCTATCTCCCGAAGCACTGACGCCGGAAGATCGACTTCGCCTTTTTCATTCATGACATTTAATTCCGCACCCAAAAGCAGCTCGATCCCCGCTCTTTCTCTCGGAACAACACGCAGGTTCTGAAAATGAAATACATTCGTGCTTCCCGGCATCCCGGGAGAATGATCTGTGATCGCAAGCCCTTTAAGTCCTTTTTTTGCCGCCGCATCAGCCATCTCATTCATGGTATTGTAGGCATGTCCGCTAACCAGCGTATGGGTATGGGTGTCAATTTCTATTTTCATAGGATTCCTTCTTTCTGATACGTTTTGATATATTTTCTAAAAACATTATACCGTATATAACCTTTATTTTCTACACATACTAAAAGGAAAATTTTTATTCAGGAGGCTTATATGAACACAGACAAAAATAAGACAAAAAAATCTAACGAAGAGATCATCGATTCCTATGATTATTTATCAAATGCCGCTTCCACTCAGGATATGACGGGGCTGATCCCCTCTGAGCCTTCTTCGAAAGAAGAGATCGAGGCCTATGAGGAGCTGTATCATTTTCTTCCTCCAAACGGTGAAGCCCGGAATATTGACTGACATTCACCAATCCCTGTCTCCGGCATATATTAATCAAAAACCGGAGTTTTTATTATGCCGACAACTTTAATTCCTGTTACCGGGATGATACAAAATGTATCTCCCTTCAGTGAAAACTGCTGTGAGCAGCAGGTAACGATCCGAAATAACGACGGCATCAGCAATTTTATCATCGGCTCAGATACCTATGTGATCGGAGAGGTACGCCTGCGCCCGGGGATGACCGTCACCGCCTTTTACGATGCGTCGCTTCCGATTCCTCTCATTTTCCCGCCAAGATATCAGGCAGTCATCATCGGGAGAAAAAATCCGTCAGAAAATATTTTCGCCGGATATTTTGACGATACTCTGACTGCCGAGGACAACGCGTTAACCCTTAATATCGGGCGTTCCACAGAGGTTGTTACCTCAAACGGCCAGCTCTTCAGGTGCCGCCCGGAGGAACAGATGCTGATCGTCTATTACAGCGAGACCACACGCAGTATCCCTCCGCAGACGACTCCCCGAAAGATTATTGTCCTATGTTGACTTTTACCGTTAATCCCGCTATCATGTAGAAGGATATTATTTACATTGAGAGGAAAGCGAATTATGAAGAAAATACTTATGATTGCTACCGGAGGCACGATTGCTTCCATGGGCGGCGAGCATGGGCTTGCTCCGGCAATGACCGGCGAGGAATTGGCTGCTAACGTACCGGGGATACGTGACAAATGTGAGCTTACAGTCCTGCAGCTTATGAACATCGACAGCACCAATATGCGCCCGCGCGACTGGCTTAAGATCCGTGATGCGGTGATCGGGCATTACAAAGAATACGACGGATTCGTAATTCTCCACGGAACGGACACGATGGCTTATACGGCCGCCGCACTCTCCTACCTGATTCAGGACAGCCGGAAGCCGATCGTACTTACAGGCTCCCAGAAACCGATGGGAAATCCGTACACGGATGCCAAGCTGAATATTTACCAGAGTATTCTGTACGCAACCGATGACCGGTCCTGCGATGTCTCCATCGTATTTAACGGAAAGGCTGTTGCGGGAACCAGAGGAAGAAAGCAGCGAACAAGAAGCTTTGATGCCTTTGAGAGTATGAATTTTCCGCTTCTTGCCGTGATCCATGACGACCGCATCATCCGCCACTATAACGGACCGCTTCCGGAAGGGGACGCGCTTCACACCTACAACACCTTAAATGACCGGGTATTTGTATTAAAGCTGACCCCGGAGGTAAAGGCAGATATCTTTGAGCTTCTGAGCGGACATTACGATGCCATCATACTGGAAACCTTCGGCATCGGAGGAATTCCGGAATACGAGGATGCCTCCTTTGAAAATGCCATCTTCGGCTGGGTGGACGCAGGAAAAACCATTGCCGTAACGACCCAGGTGCCGGAGGAGGGCTGCGACCTGGAGGTCTACAAGGTAGGGAAAAAGTACAGCGAGCATCCCGGAATCCTGAAAGCCGGAGATATGACGACAGAGGCTCTTGTTGCAAAGATCATGTGGATACTTGGACAGACCGATAAGGCGGAAGAAATACGCACTCTGTTCTATAAGACGATTAATCACGACCGGAGCATCGGCTCGTAGATATAAAAATACCCGGGACTTTTGTGAAACTCTTATGTCCCGGGTATCTTATTTAATTTTCTGTATTCCTATATTTTTTAATCTGCTCTACGGTCTTTTTATCCGCATGTACATTTATCTGCTCCGAGCCATTTTCCGAAGTAAACGTTACATATACATCAATCGAGGTGTCCAGCGGATAAAATTCCGTCCCGACTTCACTGCCGGCAAATTTTCCCTTTACTGATTCAATAAATTTTTCATCCCTGATCGTATACTCTTCACCCGGCCCTTCCTCATTACATTCCCAAATATCAAGCTTTGTAACCGGGATCTCCTCGTAGGACAAGGGAATCCTTTCACCTGTCAGCTCCTCCAGATATCCGATCGTGTTTTTAAAGGACGGATAGATATAATAAGACGCCAGATCCCCCATGCAGCTGACCGCACCGTAGGAATTGCCCGTATCCCCTCCTTCATCGCCTGCACAGTCCAGCACAAGCCTTCCCGACGGGATCTCCGCCCTCGCCGTATCGTAGTCGAGCCTGTCAAATTCCTCCAGATAGATCCGAAACAGCTCCTCCCTCTGTTTCTCTGTCGTCTTAAGATTCATGCTTCCCGTAAGACTGCAGAGCTCTACGGCCCTCACACGCTTCCAGTCTCCGGTATACAGGGAATATTTATCCTCCCGGTACTCTTTTGACGAGAACACCTGACTCATAAGCCGGTCCTTAAGTCCGGGATCCAGTATATAAGAGCGTCTCTTTTCCCTGCCGTTTTTCATCTTGCTGTTTGAGTTTTGAGTTTATAAAAAAATAGGGAGGATCAGCGAGACTCCTCCTTTATTTTTTGCAATTCGTACATGCGGTCGCGGAACCGCGCCGCCGCGAGAAAG
>CAQNVT010000065.1 GCA_948844705.1 uncultured Dorea sp. | reverse complement strand
GTAGGAGATTCCCTTAAGCGCTCCCGGTTTTATCTTAAGAGGTGCACAGTTATCTCGGTTTATACTGGAAATATCCGCTCCCATTTCCCGGAGGGGAGTAATGATTCGTCCCATCGGCCTGGAATTTAAAGAAGCATCTCCGGAAAGGACGCTGGTAAAGCCTTGTCCGGCCAGAATTCCTGATATAAGGCGGGTGGTTGTGCCGCTGTTTCCCACATTTAATGCAGCCTTCGGAGCGGCAAGCCCTCTCATGCCTTTTCCGTTTACAAGAATAACATCTGATTTCTGCGTGATTTCTACGCCCATATCCCGGAAACAGGCAATTGTGGACAGACAGTCTGCACCCTCCAGAAAATTTGTGATTTCAGTCGTGCCAAGAGCGATGGAACCCAGCATGACAGAGCGGTGAGAGATGGATTTATCGCCCGGTACGGTGACCTCGCCGCGCAGGCCTGTTTTTTTTGTGATGATTCTATCTTTCATAGACGATATACCTGAATTTCTGCAGAAGTCCGGAAGCTTTTTTTGAGGAAGCTTCATCATAGAATTCAATGCGCAGAACCCCTTCTTCAAATTCTCTGTTATGTATGATCCCGATATTTTTCAGGTTAATGCCGTTCGAGGCAAGGATCGTGGCGATCGCGGCGATCCCGCCGGCTTCGTCGATAATATCGCAGTACACGGCATAGGATTTCTTGATCGGTCCTGCAGAAGAGGACGGAATCGAATTCCGGTAGTTTCTGGAGGAATCGAACCACTGATAAAGTCCCTGCTCATCCGAGGTATCCACAAGGTTTTTTACCTCTGTCAGCTTATCAATGTAGGAGCTTAGGATCCCGGAGATATTTTCTCTGTTCTTCAGACATATATGCTGCCACATTGTCGGGGAGGAGGAAGCGATCCTTGTGATGTCCTTAAAGCCTCCGGCGGCAAGATTTTTCATAAGCTCATCCTTCGTGTCCGTATCCCGCACAAAATTTACAAGCGAAGAAGCGATGATATGGGGGAGATGGCTGATGGTGCCGGTTACATAATCATGCTCCTCATAATTAAGGACAACGGGAAGCGCTTTCAGGCTTTCGACAAACGCCTGATATTTCGCAAGCTTTTCTTCCGATACAAGAGCAGAAGGAGTCAGAATATAGTAGGAGTTTTCAATCAGCATGGCTTTTGAATTGGCATATCCGCTTTTTTCCGAACCTGCCATCGGGTGCCCGCCGATAAAAAATTCCTCGATACCGAGCCGTTTTACTTCCATATGAATATTCGTTTTTACACTCCCCACATCGGTCAGAATGCAGCCGCTGTGGAGATATTCCTTTATCTGTTTTAAATAAGCAGTGTTATAAGAGACCGGCGCGCACAAAAAAATATAATCACAGTGATGAAAATTATCATCGATTGTCGTAGCGGCGACATCGATCACAGATTCCTGTGTGGCCAGCGCCAGCGCCTCCTTGCTCTTATCAAATGCAATAATCTCATAATCCGGATAATACTGGCGGATCGCTTTTGCGATAGATCCGCCGATCAGTCCCAGACCGATAAAACCGATTTTCGTTTTGCTATTTTTTGCCGTCATTTGATTTGTCATCCTTTTTTTAGATTCTGGGACGTAGTATTTTTAAAAATACTACGTCCCAGATTGAAAATACCCTGTCCCCATTTTATATCCATCCCGATAATTTGTCAATACTATGACGCTTTAAAGTGAAGAAGCAAATATATTTTGCACAAAAGAGTTGTAATATGTTCCCTTTTTTAGTACAATATACACATGAGATTTTTACTAACGCAAGGAGGCAGCGAAATATGAAGGTTTATAGAACTGACGAGATCAGAAATGTCGTCCTTTTAGGACACGGGGGGTGCGGAAAGACAAGTCTTGCCGAGGCTATGGCTTATGTGTCAGGAGCAACCAATCGTATGGGAAAGGTATCCGACAAGAATACGATTAGTGATTTTGATAAAGAGGAACAGAAGCGCGGATTCTCAATCAGTACAACTTTAATTCCGATCGAATGGGAAAAGGCTAAGATTAACATCCTTGACACTCCGGGATATTTTGATTTCGTAGGTGAAGTGGAAGAGGCAGTGAGCGCGGCAGATGCAGCGATCATCGTAGTATCCGGTAAGGCCGGTGTTGAGGTCGGCACGGAGAAGGCATGGGAGCTGTGCGATAAGTATAAGCTTCCGAGAATGATATATGTTACCGAGATGGATGTGGACGACGCGAGTTTCCGTCAGGTCGTGGAGGATCTGAACGACAAGTACGGCAAGGTGATCGCACCGCATTTCCAGCCGATCCGTGAGAATGAGAAGCTGGTAGGATATGTAAATATCATTAAGAATGCCGGGAGACGCTATACCGGCGTCGGCCAGAGAGAGGAATGCGAGATTCCGGATTACTGCAAGGCAAATCTGGAGAGCTACCGCGAGAAGCTTCTTGAGGCGGTTGCAGAGACCAGCGAGGAATTTATGGACCGCTATTTTGCAGGCGAGGAATTCTCGGTTGAAGAGATCCGTGCCGCAATGCGTACGGAGGTTATGGAGGGAAGCATCGTTCCGGTTGCCATGGGATCCAATGTCCAGGCGCAGGGCGTTGCGAACCTGTTATCGGATATCGTAAGGTTCTTCCCGAGTCCCGACTGCAGAGAATGCGCAGGTATCAACCGTAAGACAAACGAGATCTATGAGGCAGACTATGATTTCGCAAAAGCAAAATCGGCATATGTATTTAAGACAATGGTAGATCCGTTTATCGGAAAATATTCCTTCGTAAAGGTGTGCTCCGGCGTATTAAAGGGTGAGGATGTTCTTTATAATACAGAATCAGAGACAGACGAGAAGCTTGGCAAGATCTATACGATGGTAGGAAATAAGCCGGTCGAGGTAAGCGAACTCTTTGCAGGAGACATCGGAGCGATCGGAAAGCTTACGAATACAAAGACCGGAGATACCCTGTCCGCGAAGACGACGCCGATCCTTTACGGAAAGACGGAGTACTCCAGGCCGTATACATACATGAGGTATGCGACGAAGAATAAGGGTGATGAGGATAAGGTATCGCAGGCGCTCCAGAGGATGATGGCAGAGGATGTTACGCTTAAGTCTGTAAATGACAGCGAGAACCGCCAGTCACTCATCTATGGTATGGGTGATCAGCATCTGGAGATCGTAGTGAGCAAGCTGGCCGAGAGATATAAATGCGAGGTGCTCTTAGAGACACCGAAGGTTGCATTCAGGGAGACGATTAAGAAGAAATCTGACGTGGATACAAAATATAAGAAGCAGTCCGGCGGACATGGACAGTACGGTCATGTTAAGATGCGGTTTGAGCCGTCCGGAGATATGGAGACGCCTTATGTATTTGAGGAGGAGGTAGTCGGCGGTGCGGTACCGAAGAATTACTTCCCGGCAGTTGAAAAGGGCCTTCAGGATTCTGTAGTGAAGGGACCGTTGGCCGGATATCCGGTAGTGGGAGTCAAGGCAGTGCTTTATGACGGCTCCTATCATCCGGTAGATTCCTCTGAGATGGCATTTAAGACGGCGACGATCCAGGCGTTTAAGAAGGGCTTCATGGAAGCAGGGCCGATTCTCTTAGAGCCGATCGCATCCATGAAGGTAACGGTTCCGGATGATTATACCGGAGACGTAATGGGAGATCTCAACAAGCGCCGCGGACGTGTGCTCGGCATGAATCCTACGGGGAACGGCGCGCAGGTAATCGAGGCGGACGTTCCTATGACAGGATTATTCGGATATTGTACAACGCTTCGCTCAATGACAGGCGGAAGAGGTACTTATGAATACGAGTTTGCCCGCTATGAGCAGGCCCCGTCTGATGTTCAGGAGGCGGAGATCGCAAAGAGAGCAGCTGAGGAATAAAAGAAATGAGAGAAGAAAAGCCCTTTTAGGGCTTTTTTTCTTGATATAAAGGTGCTATAATTCCCTTGTTGTGATGAAATACTATTAAGACGACATAAAGAGGAATTAAGAAAATGAAGATTGTAATTATAGGTGACGGCAAGGTAGGGCATAAGCTTACGACACAGCTGTCAGAAGAGGATTATGATATTGTGCTGATCGATCAGAATGAAGGAAAGCTTCAGGCGGCGCTCAATCAGCTGGATATTTTTTGTATTACGGGAAACGGTGCGGATGTAGAGATACAGAAGCAGGCAGACGTGCCGAATGCGGATCTTGTGATCGCATGTGCCTCCTCGGACGAGATGAATATGCTGAGTTGTCTTCTGGCAAGGAAGATCGGGGCGAAGCATACGATTGCAAGGCTCCGTAATCCGATTTATTACAGGCAGATCGATATGCTTAAGGCCGATCTCCATCTCAGCATGGCGGTCAATCCTGAGCTTGCCGCGGCAAATGAGGTGGCAAGGGTGCTTTTGTTCCCCGAGGCAAATAAGGTGGAGACATTTATGAAGGGACGGGTCGAATTGGTAGAGTATCCTGTCCGTGAGGGAAGTCAGCTGGCCGATCTGTCTCTGGCGGAGATTTACAGAAAATATAAGATAAAAATTCTTGTGTGTGCGGTAAAGCGGGGGCAGGATGTCTATATACCAAGCGGAGATTTTGTGCTGAGGCAGGGCGATAAGCTTCATATAGCGGCGGCCCATGAGAATTTGAAGACCTTTTTTAAGTCTCTTGGAAGAAAAAATGCGAGGGTAAAAAATGTACTGATCTGCGGCGGAGGACATCTGTGCTTCTATCTTACGATCCAGCTTTTACAGGCCGGGATGCAGGTGAAGATCATAGAGAAGAATAAAGCAAGGTGCGAGGAGCTGTGCGAGCTGCTTCCGAAGGCGATGATCATAAACGGCGATGCGGCAGATCAGGATCTTCTTTTGGAGGAGGGGATTCAGAATGCGGACGCACTTGTTGCGCTGACCGGAATGGATGAAGAAAACATTATCATGTCTCTGTATGCAAAGACTCAGGGTGTAGACAAGATCGTTGCCAAGATCAACAATGAGACAAGGGCTCAGATGGTGGAGGGACTTGGCATAGACAGCACGATCTCCGCCAAGAGCGCCGCGGCCAATGCGATCTTAAATTATGTAAAGGCCAGAATGAATTCCTACAGCAATGCCAATGTGGAGACTATGTACCGTCTTGTAAACGGAAGAGTTGAGGCACAGGAATACATTATCAAGCAGGAGTGCGAGTATACAAATATTCCGCTTAAGGATCTGCCGACAAAGCAGAACAACCTGATTGCATGTATCGGAAGGAAGCGCAGAGTCATTATTCCCAATGGTGAAGACCATCTGGAGGTGGGAGACAGCGTAATCGTTGTGACAAAAGAGCATACGATCAGAGAATTAAGAGATATACTTGCATAGGAGTGTCAAAAAGAAAAGCGATGAATACAAAAATGATACGTTATATTTTAGCAAAGATGCTGGGAGTAGAGGCGATACTTTTGCTTCTTCCGGCGTTAGTGGGACTGTTTTACGGTGAGCTTGAGGAGGCCGCTGCATTTCTTGTTCCGGCGGTGCTTCTTATATTAGTGTATATTATTTTTGGACGGAGGAAGCCGGAGGCGCCGGCTATATACGGAAGAGACGGGATGCTCATCGTCGCCAGTGCGTGGATATTATGGTCACTGGCCGGAGCGCTTCCCTTCACGGTTTCCGGGAGCATTCCGAATTATGTGGATGCGTTTTTTGAAATGGTGTCCGGCTTTACCACAACAGGCTCATCCATTTTAAGGGACGTGGAGGCACTGCCGCAGTGCATGCTGTTCTGGCGCAGCTTTTCCCACTGGATCGGCGGTATGGGAGTGCTCGTGTTTGTAATGGTTCTGACGACGCTTGATAAAAAGAATTCCATGTACCTTATGCGCGCGGAGGTTCCGGGCCCTGAGAAGGATAAGCTCGTGCCGAAGACAATGTCTACGGCAAGGATCTTGTACGGCATGTATTTCGGCATGACAGTGCTTGAGGTGGCGCTTCTCGTTCTTGGCGGAATGAATATTTTCGACAGCCTGATCCATGCGTTCGGGACGGCCGGGACAGGCGGCTTTTCCAATTACGCCGCAAGCGTAGGGCATTTTGACAGCGCTTATATTGACGGGGTCATTTCGGTATTTATGATCCTGTTCGGGGTGAACTTTAACCTGTATTTTTTCCTTCTGATCGGCGAAGCAAAATCTGTATGGAAAAACGAGGAGCTTAAGGCATATCTCGGGATTATTGCGGCGGCAACAGCGATGATCACGCTCAATCTCGGAAGGCACTATCCCAATCCGCTTACGGCGTTCCGGTATGCAATCTTCCAGGTTGCGTCTATCATTACAACTACCGGGTATGCAACTACGGATTATAACGTATGGCCCATGTTTTCCCAGTGTATACTTGTTCTTCTGATGGTAGTAGGCGCGAGTGCGTCGTCTACCGGCGGCGGAATCAAGGTATCGAGGGTTCTGATCGTATTTAAAAGCATTAAACAGGAAATTAAGCGGCTGGTTCACCCGCAGTCCGTGAATATTATCCGTATTAATGGGAAAAAAATGAGTACGGACATTTTAAACAGTGTCTATGTGTATCTTATGTCATATGCGGGAATCGTAGTTTTGTCCGTTTTGATTGTTTCTCTTGATAACAAGGATTTTGCGACTACATTCAGTTCGGTAATGGCTACACTTAATAATATCGGTCCGGGCCTCGCGGAGGTAGGACCGAACGGAAGCTTTGCAGATTTCTCCGTGCTGTCCAAGCTGGTCTTTTGTTTTGACATGCTGGCGGGACGTTTGGAGATCTTTCCGTTTCTGATGCTGCTCACGGCATTTTCATGGAGGAAGAGATTTTAAAGGAGGTAATATATGAAAGGAAAGAAAAAGCTACTCGTTGTTTTGGTTATACTGATTGCACTGGCAGTGTATTATTATGTGACGCTTCCTGCGATCAATGTGCATTCTTCGGATACATGGATGATGGGGATTTTCCTGCTTCTTGTTCTCCTCATCGTGTATGCCGTCAGAAAAAGGCTCAGGAGGGATGAGCTGAGGGAGAATAAGGTCGTGAAGGGTTTCGGTATCGTGATACTGGCGATTCTGGCCGTATATGTGATCGGAACGGTTCTGTCCTCGCCGATCGTCAATGCGAAGAAATATCAGCAGCTTATGCAGGTGGAGGAAGGGAACTTTGCAGATGACGTAGAGGAGCTTTCCTTTGATAGGATTCCGCTTCTTGACAAGGATACGGCGGAGCTTTTAGGCGACCGCAAGATGGGAAGCATGGTAGATATGGTTTCCCAGTTTGAGGCGGATGAGATTTATTCCCAGATCAACTATAAGGATAATCCGGTCCGTGTATCGCCGCTTAAATATGCGAGTCTGATCAAGTGGTTTACCAACCGCTCCGAAGGGATTCCCGCATATATCCGGATCAATATGGCAACACAGAATACGGAGATCGTAAAGCTTGAAGAGGGAATGAAATATATGACCTGCGAGCATTTTAACCGGAATATCTACCGTCATCTGCGGTTTGCACATCCGACCTATATTTACGGAATGTTAAGCTTTGAGATTGACGACGACGGAGTGCCGTACTGGATCGCTCCGGTAAAGAAGTTCAATATCGGCTTATTTGGCGGAGAGACGGTAGGAAAGGTCGTGATCTGCAACGCGGTGACCGGAGAGATGAAAACCTATAATGTTGAGGATGCGCCGGAATGGATCGACAGAGCCTATTCCGCAGATCTTCTTGTAGAGCTTTTTGATTATTACGGAACGCTCAAGCACGGCTTTTTTAACAGTGTCTTAAGCCAGAAGGACTGTCTGAGAACGACGGACGGCTATAATTATCTCGCCCTTGAGGACGATGTGTGGATGTATACGGGAGTAACGTCGGTAAACGGCGACCAGTCCAACGTAGGATTTGTGCTCTCCAATCAGAGGACCATGGAGACGAAATACTATGAGGTGGAGGGAGCCACCGAGTCCTCTGCCATGTCCTCGGCCGAGGGGCAGGTGCAGAATCTCCACTATGTTGCAACCTTCCCGCTTCTTCTTAACATATCCGGGGAGCCGACGTATTTTATTGCGCTTAAGGATGATGCGGGGCTTGTGAAAAAATATGCAATGGTTAATGTGCAGAAATATCAGATCGTAGCCATTGGAGACAGTGTAAGCCAGTGCGAGGAAAATTATCTGGAGCTTCTTTTAAGCAGCGGTGTCAAGGAGGCGGAAAAGGATACAAGGGAAGTGCTTACGGTTACGGGCGAGATCACAAAGATCGCTCAGGCGGTCATCGACGGAACCTCTCATTATTATCTTATGGTTACGGATTCGGATGATATATTCGATATTTCTGTAGTAGACTTTATCGATGTGGTAAGATGTGAGGAAGGCCAGAAGGTCACGATGGAATATAAGGAAGGCGAAAAGGCAAATACCGTCTTGTCGCTTACCTTTGAAAAGGAAAAAGAAGAGGAATAAAATACAGGGGACGGTGCTCACCGTCCCCTGCTTAATCTTTATTTTATAAAACTTACGCCTTCCCCGTTCAAATCCTTCAGATCATCTGCCGCAGCGCTGATGCTTACATAGAAATCAATCCCGCATTCAGCGGAGATCTTTTTCAGTCTTTCGGTAAATTCGGGCATGTTGTCAAGCGAAATGTCCGCATGCTTTAAAATGCCGTCGATAAATACATTTTCAATATCATGATTGGAGCTGTACATACCATATAAAAATCCGATATATTCATCGATATTGGTGATGGAGGTATAGTCATCCATACAGATCGTACGGATATCAAAGGTTACACTTGCTGTATCTCTGTGAGTCTTCTTGATAAAAACAACATTTCCGTTGCATTCCTTCGCTTTTTTGTTAGCCAGCTCGATCATCTGCTGTGTCTTGCCGCTCCCTTTCGGGCCTGTTAATAAATTTACCATTGGCGAACTCTCCTTTATGTATCATATTATACTGAATTTTCTCAGTACCGTTTACTTATCTCTATTATACACGAAAGCGGTGAGGGGAACAACCATAAATTCTATAATTCTGTAATGCGGCCTTTTTGGAAAAATAAAGCTTTACATCTTGACTTATTTTAACATTCTACTTATAATGGTGAAGAAATAGAAAAGAGACGTTGAAGAGGAGTATTAAGAGAGTATCGTTTTCAGAGAGCTGCCGGAGGGTGCAAGGCAGCAGGCGTAATCTCCCAACTCGCCTCGGAGTTCTTCTGCTGAACCGTTCAGTAGGCAGAAGCGGGATTTCCCGTTACAGAAGAAGATGAGTGCATACAGGGTAATTTCGGAATTCTGTATGAAGAAGAGTGGTACCACGGAAATCAGGCCTTTTCGTCTCTTTGGAGATGGGAAGGCTTTTATTACTGAGTCCGGAAGGGTTCACCAAGTAATCAATATAGGAGGAGATGTGGAATGTCAAAGATACCTTATAATCATAAGGCGATTGAGAAAAAGTGGAGGGAAAACTGGGAGAAAAATCCGGTGAATCCCGAAACGGATAAGGAAGGCAAAAAGAAGCAGAAATATTACTGCCTGGACATGTTTCCGTATCCGTCGGGAAACGGGCTTCATGTAGGACACTGGAGAGGATATGTGATTTCCGATGTATGGAGCAGGTATAAGCTTCAGCAGGGATACTATATCATTCATCCGATGGGCTGGGATGCGTTCGGCCTTCCGGCAGAGAATTATGCGATAAAGATGGGTGTGCACCCGGCGATCTCTACGGCGGAGAATGTAAAGAACATCAAAAAGCAGATTAACGAGATTGCCGCTCTTTACGACTGGGACAGAGAGGTAAATACGACGGATCCGGAATTTTATAAATGGACCCAGTGGATTTTTGTAAAGATGTTCAAGGAGGGACTTGCCTATGAAAAGGAATTTCCGATCAACTGGTGTCCGTCCTGTAAAACCGGCCTTGCAAATGAAGAGGTTGTAAACGGGAAATGCGAGCGCTGCGGTGCAGAGGTGACGAAGAAGAATCTGCGTCAGTGGATGCTTAAGATTACTGCCTATGCGGAGAGGTTGCTTAATGATCTTGACAAGCTTGACTGGCCGGAAAAGGTTAAGAAGATGCAGACCGACTGGATCGGAAAATCCTACGGAGCCGAGGTGGATTTCCCGGTAGACGGAAGAGAAGAGAAGATCACGGTATATACCACCAGGCCGGACACCTTATACGGTGCGACCTTTATGGTCCTTGCACCGGAGCATGAGCTGGCGGCAGCCCTTGCGACGGATGAGACGAGGGAGGCCGTAGAAAAATACATTTATGACGCTTCCATGAAGTCCAACGTGGACCGTATGCAGGATAAGGAAAAGACAGGTGTATTTACCGGAAGCTATGCAATTAACCCGTTAAACGGGAAGAAGACCCCGATCTGGCTGTCGGATTATGTACTGGCAGATTATGGTACGGGAGCGATTATGTGCGTGCCCGCCCATGACGACCGTGACTTTGAATTTGCAACGAAGTTCGGTATTCCGATTGTACAGGTTATCGCCGAGGACGGAAAAGAAATCGAGAATATGACGGAGGCTTATACCGAGGCAAACGGGACGATGATCAATTCCGGCGAATGGAACGGCATGGAGTCCGCAGTCCTTAAAAAGGAAGCGCCTCATATTATAGAGGAACGGGGTTTTGGTCGCGCAACGGTGAATTATAAGCTGCGCGATTGGGTGTTTTCACGTCAGCGCTACTGGGGCGAGCCGATCCCGATCGTACATTGTCCGGACTGTGGAAATGTGCCGGTACCGGAGGAAGAGCTTCCGCTTTGTCTGCCGGATGTAGAATCCTATGAGCCGACAGGAACCGGGGAATCACCGCTTGCGGCAATTGACGAGTGGGTAAACTGCAAGTGTCCGGTGTGCGGGAAACCTGCGAAGCGCGAGACGAATACCATGCCTCAGTGGGCAGGCTCTTCCTGGTATTTCCTTCGTTATGTGGACAATCATAATGATAAGGAGCTGGTATCCAGGGAAAAAGCAGATGAGATGCTTCCGGTAGATATGTATATCGGCGGCGTGGAGCATGCGGTGCTTCATCTTCTGTACTCAAGATTCTATACAAAGTTTTTATATGATATCGGTGCGATCGATTTTGACGAACCGTTCCATAAGCTGTTTAATCAGGGAATGATCACCGGAAAGAACGGGATCAAGATGAGCAAGTCTAAGGGGAATGTCGTATCCCCGGATGATCTTGTAAGAGATTACGGCTGTGATTCCCTGCGTATGTATGAGCTTTTTGTAGGGCCGCCGGAATTAGACGCCGAGTGGGATGACAGAGGAATCGACGGAGTCAATCGTTTCCTTAAGAGATTCTGGAATCTGGTTATGGACAGCAAGGATGCGGATGTGGCTGCGACAAAAGAGATGATCAAGGAGCGTCACAGACTGATTAAGGATATTACCGTGCGCCTTGAGAGCTTTAGTCTGAATACGGCGATTTCAGGGTTTATGGAGCATAATAATAAGCTGATTGAGCTTGCCAGGGATGCAGGCGGCGTTGACAAGGAAACCTTGTCGGCAATGGCAGTGCTCTTATCTCCGTTTGCGCCTCATATCGCAGAGGAGGTATGGGAGCAGTTAGGCCATGAGGAAAGTGTATTTCAGGCGGGCTGGCCGGTATATGATGAAGAGGCCATGAAGGATGATGAGATTCAGGTTCCGGTACAGCTTAACGGAAAGACGAAGGCAGTAATCTCTATTCCGGTGGATATTTCCAAAGAGGATGCGATTGCGGCAGGAAAGGAAGCAATTGCAGATAAGATAACAGGAACGGTTGTAAAAGAAATTTACGTTCCGAAGAAGATTATTAACATCGTGCAGAAGTAAATATTTAAAACCTCCTGATTATTTGTAACATTTTTGTAATATTTGTAATGAATTCGAAATTTTTGAATATACTATTATAGATACTACAGAAATGTTATATGTAAACAGGAGGTTTATCAGTATGACTGAAAATAAAAAAGCAGCAATACTTATAGGAGGAGTATGTTCTGCTGTTCTTTTTTCAACAGGGTTTACAGGCAGGACAGAAATCATGCAGACAGAGAAGGTAGTAGCAGCCGACATGGCGAAGATTACAGAAATAGCGGAGCACATTCCGAAAATACATTATACAGCCGTGCCATATGAAGAAACCGTACAGACCGTATGCCTGAAGGTCAATGAGGAGCATAGGCAGGAGATTGAAGAAGCAAAGGAGAGGAAGGCAGAGCAGGAGGCAAAAGAGAAGGCCATGCAGGGCACAAAGGACCTGCTGGCGTCAATCATTTTCTGTGAGGCCGGGAATCAGCCCTATGAAGGGCAGGTTGCCGTGGGAGCAGTAGTTATGAACCGGGTAAGGAGCGCATCCTTCCCGGGAACCGTTGAGGAAGTCATTTACCAGTCCGGTCAGTTTACGCCGGCGCTTACCGGATGGCTTGACCAGGTACGAAGCTCCGGAAGCTATACAGAGTCCTCGATGCAGGCGGCGGCCGACGCTCTTGCCGGAGTAAATCCGGTGGGAGAATGCCTGTACTTTGACCGCGGCGGCAGCGGAATGCAGATCGGAGATCACTTTTTCCATTGATATTCATTTCCATTCGTTGTAAACTGGGGACGGAGAAAAAACTCCGTCCCCCAATTTTACATCAATACAAGGAGAAAAAGCCATGTACCGGATATTCATAGTAGAAGACGACAAGGCGATAGCAAATGCGCTGTCTCTTCATTTACACAAATGGGATTATGATGTAGTATGCGCAGAGGATTTTAAAAATATCATGGAGAGCTTTGCGGCCTTTGATCCGCAGCTTGTGCTTCTTGATATTATGCTGCCGTTTTTTAACGGATTTCACTGGTGTCAGGAGATCAGGAAGATCTCCAGGGTCCCGATTATCTTTCTCTCGTCGGCGAGTGACAACATGAATATTGTGATGGCGATGAATATGGGCGGCGATGAATTTATAGAGAAGCCGTTTGACCTGAATGTGCTGACTGCGAAGATCCAGGCGGTGTTAAGGAGGGCCTACTCCTTTCAGGGAAGCGGAAATATACTGGAATACCAGGGGCTTCTTTTAAACCTGAATGACGCTTCCGTTATGTACCGGGAGCAGAAGCTTACACTTACAAAAAATGAATTCCGGATCCTTCAGATCCTCCTTGAGAGCTCAGGGAAAATCGTGTCAAGGGATACGATCATTACCGGGCTGTGGGAAAGCGATGAATTTATTGACGACAATACACTGACGGTCAATGTATCAAGACTTCGGAAGAAGCTGGAGGGATTAGGGCTTGAGGACTATATAAAAACAAAGAAAGGGATCGGGTACATAATAGAATGAAAAGGGCAGTGCTTGGCTATTTGAGGGAACATATAAAAGGAATATGTCTGTACCTGGGATTTTCCGGTATTTTTTTTGTTGTTTTCGAGCTTTACAAAATTCCGCTTGAAGCGGCGGGCTATGCATTTTTGCTTGCAGGCTTCTGTCTTCTTCTATATGGAAGCGTAGGATTTTACCGCTATATGCGGCATTATGGAGAGCTGACAGAGGCCAAAAGACGTATAGAATCAGGACCGGACTGCCTTCCGGCGCCGGAGAATCTGTCTGAGGAGCTTTATCAGAATATTGTAAGGGACCTGTACGAATGCAGGCTGGAGCTTGAGTCAAAGAGCCGTATTACGAGGCAGGAGATGACGGACTACTACGGACTGTGGGTACATCAGATCAAGACGCCGATCGCGGCGCTTCGCGTGCTGCTCCAGGCGTATGAGGACGCGGAGAATGAGGATATAAGACAGCTTGTTAAGGGGATGAAGCTTGAACTTTTCAAAATCGAACAATATGTAGAAATGGTTCTTACCTATCTTCGGATGGAGACGATGTCCTCCGATCTTTCCTTTGATATGTATTCGCTGGACGACGTGATCCGTCAGGCGGTGCGCAAGTATTCCCGGATGTTTATCCTGCAAAAAATAAAGCTTGAGTATGAGCCGGCCGAAAAGAAGGTTCTGACCGATGAGAAATGGCTTGTATTTGTGATAGAGCAGCTGCTCTCCAATGCGCTGAAATACAGCCCGGCGGGTGAGGGCCGTGTACGCATTTATATAGAAAAGGATGAGCTGGTGATCGAGGACAATGGGATCGGTATTTATCCCGAGGATCTGCCGAGGGTATTTGAAAAGGGGTTTACAGGCTATAACGGGCGCAGTGATAAGAAATCCACAGGGATCGGGCTGTATCTGTGCAGGACGGTCATGGACAGATTAAGACATGATATCAGAATCGAATCGGAACCGGGAATGGGGACCAGGGTATTCTTAAATTTTTATCGTTCTAAGCTTCGCGTAGAATGACAAGTCTTGCGGCAATAGGGAACCAACCTTGCAAAAATGTAAGAAACGAGGGGAAAATGTAACCTGAATCAATGGAAGGGCATTTTCCCTTTCTTTATAATATAACCGTAAGATAAATTTAAGAAAGGATGGAAGAAAGCATGGCATTGTTAGATGTAAAAAATGTAAAGAAAATATATACGACCAGATTCGGAGGAAATCAGGTTGAGGCGCTGCGGGATGTAAATTTCTCGGTAGAGAGCGGGGAATACGTGGCGATCATGGGAGAATCGGGGTCAGGAAAGACGACGCTTCTTAACATTCTTGCGGCTCTCGATAAGCCGACCGGAGGCAAGGTATATCTGAAGGGAAATGACGTCGGGAAGATCAAAGAAAAAGAGATGGCGGCATTCAGGAGGCAGAACCTGGGGTTTGTGTTTCAGGACTTTAATCTTCTGGATACGTTTTCTGTCAAAGATAATATATTCCTTCCGCTGGTGCTTTCCGGCAGGAAATATGAGGAAATGGAAGAAAGGCTTGCGCCGGTTGCAAAGAGACTCGAAATAGAAATGATCCTGGGGAAATTTCCTTATGAAATATCGGGCGGACAGAAGCAGCGCACCGCGGTTGCGAGAGCGCTGATTACGAAGCCTCAGCTTATTCTGGCGGACGAACCCACGGGCGCGCTGGATTCGAGGTCTTCGGATGAGCTTCTTTCACTTTTTTCCGATATCAATGCAGACGGACAGACGATACTCATGGTTACTCACAGTGTGAAAGCGGCGAGCACTGCGAACAGAGTCCTGTTTATCAAGGACGGCGAGGTGTTCCATCAGCTTTACCGGGGGAATCTCACGAACGACCAGATGTATCAGAAGATATCCGATACGCTTACGGTGCTTATGGCAGGAGGTGCCCGGAATGAATAGAAAAATCTATGCGAGGCTTGCGGTTACGAATATCAAGAATAACAGAAAAACATACATCCCGTATATTTTCACATCGGTTCTGACGGTTATGATGTATTTTATCATGCACGGGCTGGCAAGAAACGACAGCGTGGGAGAAGGAAAGATTTCACAGATACTTATGCTCTCGTCTATTGTAATCATGATTTTTGCAGTGATCTTTCTGTTTTATACAAACAGCTTCCTGATTAAGAGGAGAAAAAAGGAAATCGGTGTTTATAATATTCTGGGAATGGGGAAAGGCCATATTGCGAAGATGCTGGCTCTTGAGACGCTGATCGTTGCCGGAACAAGTATCGGACTGGGCTTTCTATGCGGAATACTTTTCAGCAAGCTGATGTGGCTTCTTCTTACGAGGCTGATCAATTATGATGTGAGGATGGAGTATATGATACGGCCGGAGACCGTAGTCGGAACTCTTGGACTTTTTTGTATCATTTTTACTATGACACTTATCTATAATCTGATGCAGATCAGGCTTTCCAGGCCGGCGGAGCTTCTCAGAGGGAGCAGTCAGGGAGAGCGTGAGCCTAAAACGAAGCTTCTTCTTACCCTTGCCGGTGTTTTGCTGGTGGGAGGCGGATATTATATAGCGGTAGGGGTGAAGTCTCCGCTTGCGGCGATCCAGTTGTTTTTCGTTGCCGTGGTTATGGTGGTGCTGGGAACCTATGCGCTGTTTATAGCCGGGAGCATTGCGGTTCTGAAGCTTCTCAGAAAAAACAAGAAATTTTATTATCAGAGCCGGCATTTTACGGCCGTGTCAGGCATGATCTACCGCATGAAGCAGAACGCGGCGGGGCTTGCCAATATATGTATTTTGAGTACGATAGTGCTGGTGCTTGTGTCAACTTCTGTTTCCATGTATCTGGGGACTGAGGATATGCTGTATGTCAGGTATCCGAAGGAAATGTCGGTTACGGTTTTTGTTACGGATAAGGAAAAGGAGCAAAAGCTCGACGAAATTATCGATGAGACGGTCAAGGCATACGGTGTGGAGGCTGCGGACCGGATTTCCAAACATTACGGCGCGGGAGCGGCGATTAAAGAAGACGGCAATATCCGTCTGTCCTCTGTGGGGAATTATTCCGATAGTGATGCCTGTGATTTTTATATGATTCCGCAGGAAGATTACAACAGGATGACAGGAGAAGATATAAGCCTGAAAGAGGATGAGATCATTTTTTATACGACAAAGGAGGAAATGTATGGACGGGATACCTTGCAGATAGAAGGGGAAACCTATCATATTGTGAAGGAGCTTCAGGATATGGAGACAGAGCCCAAGGAAAATGAAAGACTGATAGAGGCTGTCTATGTTGTGCTTTCCGGAGATGAGCAGATCGGGGAGTGGCTTCAGCATATTTATGACAATACAGGGATGAAACATGAATGGATGGAGCGGATGTGCAAAATGCGGTATGGGATAAGCTTTGACCTTAAAGGAAAGAAGGAGGACTGCATTGCCGCGGAAGAGGAGATAAAAATGAGAGCGGAAAGCGAGGTGGAGGAGACCAGCTGCGACAGCCGCGAGCTGGAAAGAAGAGATTTCTACGGACTTTACGGCGGACTCCTTTTTATCGGAATCTATCTGGGAGCCATGTTTTTGATGGCGACTGTGCTGATCATTTATTACAAACAGATATCAGAAGGATATGACGACAGAGAGCGTTATCAGATCATGCAGAAGGTCGGTATGGGAAAAAGGGAAGTGAAAAAATCAATCCGGAGTCAGGTGCTTCTCGTGTTTTTCCTTCCGCTGGCCGTGGCAGTCATACATGTCTCCGTGGCATTTACTGTAGTGAAAAAGCTTCTGGCAATATTATATCTTACGAACGGACATCTGTTTTTCCTGTGTACGGCGGCCACGATTGCAATATTTGCAGTATTTTATGCGGTCGTGTACGGCATAACGGCCCGGGAATACTACCGCATTGTTAAATAGGGTTCGGGGACAGGGTATTTTCAATCTGGGACGTAGTAAAATTAAAAATACTACGTCCCCAACTGCGCGGCAAGGCAGCGCATGAGCCGGTCATTATCCTCCGGCAGCATGATACAAAAGCGGATGTATTCTCCATCCAGTGTTTTGAAGGAGGAGCAGTCGCGTATCATCATTTTTTCTTTTATAGCAGCCTCGAAGAGATCGAAGGATGTGATTCCTGCCTTCAGCAGCCGGACAAGGATGAAATTTCCGTAGGGTTTGTATACCTTCACTCCGGGCATGTCCTGGAGGAGATGATACAGACGGTCCCGCTCCGGGCAGATAAGATTTCGGGTCTTTTTTATATATTCGCGGTCCTGTAGCATCAGCTCCCCGGCAAATGCTCCGATGCTGTTCAGGCTCCAGGGATTCTGGTGGGTAAGGAGCGCCTGGAGAAAAGCGCCGTTGCTGGTGATTCCGTATCCGAACCGGAGCCCCGGAGCGGCAAAGAATTTGGAGACGCCGCGTATTACCATAAGGTTATCATATTTTTCGGTAAGCGGGACCGCCGTGATTTCAGATATGTCGGGCGCAAATTCTACATAGGTCTCATCGATCATAACGAAGATATCCCGTTTCTTCGCCTCTGCAAGAAGCAGCCCAAGCTCTCCCCGGCGGATGGCAGAGGAGGTCGGATTGTTGGGATTGCAGAGGATGATAAGATCCGTGCCGGGTTCTACGGAGCGCAGGAAATCTTCGGTATCCAGCAGGAAATTCTCACATTCTTTTAAATTATATTCATAGATTTCTCCTCCGTTTAACTGAAGCTCCCGCTTATACTCCGAGTAGGTGGGGCCGAGGACAAGCGCCTTTTTTGCTTTCCGCTGGCCGATCAGAAGGGAAATGAGCTCGGTGGAGCCGTTTCCTACGGCGATGCAGGAAGGGGAGACGCCGCAGTATGCGCCGATCGTTTTTTTCAGGCTTGTATAATTGCGGTCCGGATATGTGGAAATAATATCCAGGTTGGAAGCTAATTGTTCTCTTACCGTCTCAGAGATTCCTAAAGGATTTACATTTGCGCCGAATTTGACAATCTCGTCCGGTGAAATCTGGTAATATTCTGCAATTTTTTCTAAGTCGCTGCCATGAAATTCCGGCTTTTTTTCCATATGCGTACCTCCTGTTTCCCGGAAATGCTCCGGCTGATTTTATGAGACCATATATCCCGTATTTTAGGGATGAATCGTAAAAATTTAAGATTTTATGTTTCTGGCATTGCCTTTACTACTAAAACAATGCTATAATTCATTATACGTATGTTTTCAGAAAAATGCAACGAAAGAAGCAGGTGTAGAGCTTGAAAAATAAAATCCAGAAATTTTCAAAAGGGAACTTCCGGATTCCGAGGCCGGAGGTTGAATTTGAAGAAACGAATCTGGTACTGATTATTGGAGAAGGGGAAGTATTCAGGGGGAGTTTCTTGATCAAAAGCAATAATGAAAGCGCGATACGGGGATTGATCTACCCGTCTTCTTTTCGTATACATTTAAAGGATTCCGGATTTGACGGCAATCCTGCCAGGGTAATATTTTCCTACGACGGCAAAGGGCTGCCGCCGGGACATGTGGAAAAAGGGAAATTTACGGTTGTCTGTACGGGAGGCGAGTATGAGCTTCCCTTTACTGCGATTGTAGAAAAGCCGTACGTAATGACGGCATACGGCAAGGTGCAGAATACGGAGGATTTTAAAAAGCTTGCAATAAAGGATTATTCGGAAGCAGCCAGACTGTTCCGCTCCCGGGATTTCTACAGCATCCTGAAATATGAAAATGAACGTATATTTTATTTGTATGACAATATGCGCAAATGGTCTCTGGGCGAGCAGGCGCTGGAAGAATTTCTTGTAGGTATTAAGCAGAAGGAATGCATTTTCCTTACGCTTCCCGGAGAAGGGATGCTGTTTGAGGATATTTCGCAGTCAACAAAGGGAGTGCTGTCCCTTACGAAAAACACGTGGGGGTATATGCCGGTTCGGATCGAGACGGAAGGAGAGTTTTTAAGAGCATCAAAGACAGAGATTACGACAGAGGATTTTGTGGGAAATACTTATGAAGTAGAATACTACGTCCGCCCGGAATTTCTGCATGGCGGGCGTAATTATGGCGCGCTTAAATTTATCACCCCCTATGAGATTCTGGTTTATGAGGTGGAAGTGCTCCAGAATCAGGAATATAATGAGAATCATCACGTGCCGGAGCTTTTGACGGCACAGATCGTGAAGGAATATATCGGCTATGTCGCCGGGAGAATAGAACTTAAAAACTGGGTGGAAGGTGCGATCGAGAAGCTTTTGTCTATACGCAAGATCGAGCCGCAGAGTGAGATGTACCAGCTTCTTCAGGCGCACATTTATATAATCGGGAACCGCATTGAGGAGGCAAAATGGATTCTTGAGAATTATAATTATAACCGTTTTGCAATCGGAAAGGATCCGATCACAAACTGCTATTATCTGTTCCTTACGGCGTTGATCCGGGGGAACAGGGCGCATACGGAGCGGGTGCTTGATGAAGTAAGTAAAACATATCTGAGGCATCAGGATTCGTGGATGCTTCTTTATATGCTTCTGCAGCTGGATCCCAGATATAAGAATCCGTATAAAAGGCTGGAGGTTCTGGAGCAGCAGAATGAGTTTGAGGTTCATGACGTGCTCTTTTATCTGGAAACCTATCTGTGTTATCAGGAAAAGCCGACATTGCTCAAAAAGCTTGGAAAGTTTGAGATACAGGTTCTGAATTTTGCGACAAAGCACAGGCTGATCTCGAAGGAGGTTGCCCTTTATGTATCTAACATTGCGAGTCAGCGGAAGGAATTCAGCAAGGAACTGTTCCGGATTCTGGAAAGAATCTATAAGCTTTACAGCGAGACGATGATTCTGAACACGATCTGTACGCTGCTTATAAAGGGAAATAAAACGGAGCGGCGGTATTTTGTATGGTATCAGAAGGCAGTGGAGGAAGGACTCCGGATTGCCAGATTATATGAATACTATATGATCACTCTGAATGAAAACAGTATCAGGAGCGCGCTTCCGAGAACTATTTTTTTGTATTTTATGCACGGAAATTCACTGGATTATGAAAAAGCGGCATTTCTTTACGCAAATCTGCTTACCTACGACGATGACGAGGAGCTATATCTCGGATACCGCGAGCAGATGGTAAAATTTACGTGGGAACAGCTGATGAAGCGCCATATTTCGGAATCACTCAGAGTTTTATACCGGCGTTTCTGTACGGCGGAAGAGATGGACGGACCGCGGATGGAGGCGATGCGCGATATCTGCTATTCCTATGAGGTGACTACTAAGGTTGCCAATATGAAGTGTGTGCTTGTGATCGAAAAGGACGGCGAGATCCGTCAGAGAGTTCCGTACGGCGAAGAGGGCGCGATCATCCGCCTCTACGATAAGGAATCAAGGATCGTATGGGAGTCCATGGAGGGACGATATTATACGGATTCTATCATGTATGATACGAAGCGGCTGTTCTATGAGCCGCGGTTCCTCGAGCTGTGTAAAAAGTATGCGGATGCGGCGGGCGTATGGCAGGAGCAGAGTGAGGAAGAGGTCGCTACGCTTGAGAATATAAAAGAGAAGGGCTTTTCGTATTTTGACGAGCGGGAGATGTTTAAGGTATGCAGCGCGGCAGTCCGCGACGGGAATTATAAAGAGGAAGAGTTTCTGACCTACCTTTGCTTCGAGCTGTTTAAAAGGCAGCAGTATGATAAAGTGACGCTTATGTATCTGTCTAACTATTATTGCGGGGCCACAAGGGATATGAAGTGTCTGTGGAAGGTCGCGCACGAATATGGTATCCCGGTCAATAAGCTGGGAGAGCGTATTATTACCCAGATGGTGTTTTCGGAAAATATTTTCGGCGAGGAGAAGATCTTTGAGGATTATTATTTGTCGGGGAATGCGTATTTCCGTCTGAAGCAGGCATATCTTGCATTCGTGTCCAGAGAGTACATTGTAAGAGGACGGAAGCTTGACCCGTGTGTGTTCCGGATCATTGCCAGAGAATGCGACGAGAAGGAGGAGCTTACGGACGTATGCAAGATCGCGCTCCTCGATTATTATGCGGGACGTGATTATGCGGCGGATATGGAGCCGGTGCTTCACCAGGTGCTGAGGGAGATGTGTGAGAAGCAGCTGGTGCTCCCGAGCTATATGAGGTATAAGGAGTCATGGCTTCGGGAGGTGCAGCTTTACGATAAGGCGATGATCCTTTATCAGGCCGCGGACGGAAGCAAGGTAAAGCTGTTTTATAAGCGGAAGACGGAGGAGAGGGGATCGCTTGGTTACCAGTCGGAGATCCTGACTCCGGTATTTGAAAATCTGTATGTGAAGCAATTTGTGCTGTATGACGATGAATCGGTGAACTATTATGTTCAGGAAATAAACGGAAAGGACAGCGTTACGACAGAAAAAGCAGTTCTTAAAAATGAGACGGGTATCCGGGCGGGCAAATTCGGACGGATCAACCAAATGATCAGGGAGACGCCCGCAAAGCGTAAAAAAGCGATGATAGAATATGCGGAGGAGCTTGTCCTCGCGGAAAAGCTGTTTAAGATATATTAATTCTGAGGGAGGGGTGAAGATAATTGAAGAAGGGATACATTCTTGGATATGACATTAATGAGAAATATTGTCAGATCAGCTATTATGATGAGACAAAGGATGAACCGGAGACCTTGGAGGCAGCGTCGGACAATTATCAGATTCCCCTCGTAATCGGATATTTTCAGGAACGCTGGATATATGGAAAAGAGGCAAAGAGGCTGGCAACCGTAAGCCTCGGCCATACCGTTACAGATTTGTTCGAGCGGGCAGTATACAGAGAAAAGGTCCGCCTGGGAGAGAAAACCTATGACGCGGTATGGCTGCTTGCCAAATTTGTGGAGCTTTCACTTGAAAAATTTGAGAATATCGAAATTCTGACCTTCTCAACTCCCGAGACGGATATTGATATGTCAAAGATGTTCAAGGGAATCGGACAGCATCTTGGAATTCCGAAATCGCATGTTTTTGTGCAGGACTATAAGGAGAGCTTTTGCCAGTATATGATTTTTCAGCCCAAGGAACTGTGGCAGTATGAATCGGCGCTTTTTTTCTGTGACGAGCAGAGAATCAAGGCGTATATGCTGAGAAAATTAAACGTGGGTGCCGGGCATGCGGCCGGGACCTTTGTTACGGTTGACGAGGTGGCGAACGCGCATATGAAAGAGCTGGCGGCGCTATATCCGATCATCAGCGAGGAGAAGGCGAAGGATGCGGACGCCGCATTTAAATCCATGATTGAGAATGTGTTTGAAAAAAAGGTGGTATCCTCCGTTTATCTGACCGGTGAAGGATTTGAGAAAAACTGGTATCCGGATTCACAGAAGGTACTGTGTAACGGACGGAGAGCCTTTCAGGGAAATAACCTGTACAGCAGGGGCGCGTGCTATACCTCTATCCGAAAATGCCAGACCGGTGATGAAGGACCGGTTTATCTTGACGAGAGCAAGCTTATGGAGCGGATCGCGCTCAGGATGCGTGTGAACGGCCAGGAGGGATGGTACCCCATCGTGTCGTGGGGAGAACACTGGTATGAGGCGGACGGACAGTGGGAGGTGCTTCTTGAGGAGGTGTCTGACATCGAGATTCTGATCGAATCGCTGGACGGCGAGGAGATGCGTGTGGAGAAGGTTTCCCTGGAAGGGATGCCTGTCCGTACGGATTATTCGCTGCGCATTCAGGTGGAGGTTCTTTTTCTGGATGAGAAAACGTGCCGGCTTACTTTTAAGGATATCGGGTTCGGAGAATTCTTTCCGGCGACGGATTTTCAGGTGGAAAAGGTGATTCAGTTAGGAGGAGCCAATGGGCAGTTTAATTCTATGTCATAAAAAGCGGGCCAAACGCCCTTACGAGATATCGCGGGTTCACATGAGGATCTATACGATAGAAGAGCTGTGCTATTATATCTGTAATAATCTGTATCTGATCGATCATATGATCATGAACCGAAGGCTCTGTGACTGGCTGCAGGACGAGCTGGAGTTAGGCGATATGGCAGAGCTTTTGAGAAAGGAGCTGGATCAGAATGCGAGCCTTTCCGAATTCGTGCTTACAATACTGAAGGGCTCCGTTATCTATGCGCCTTTGGAGATTACGAAGATTCAGAATCTTCTGGAACAGCTGCAGAACCAAAAGGATGTAGAAAAGGCAAAATACAAGGCTGATACACTTCTTAAGGCCGGGGAATACGCGTCGGCGATTCTTGTATATCAGTCGGTGATCAACCGTGAATGGGACGATTCGGTGGACAAGACCTTTTATGGCCGGATCTATGCATGCCTGGGAACGGCTTACGGCTCTTTGTTTCTGTACGAGGAGGCCGCGGCGATGTACCGTGAGGCATGTCATATCTGCGAGGAGCCCGATATGATAAAGGCTTATCTCTATTGCTGCCGGCGTTATCTTCCGGAGGAGGATTATCTGAAAATGCTTTCGGGCAATCCGGTTTTTCTTGCCATGAATTCTCTTGTAAGGGAGGATGTGGAGAGAGCAAAAAAGGAAGTGGGTCTGGAAGTGGATAAAGGAAAACTTGCAGAATGGAAAAAGGAATACCGTGTCTAGAAAAACAGTAAATAAAAAGGAGAAGAGAGACCTATGGCAAACGACAGATATGTAAGTCCGCTTTCTGAGCGGTACGCAGGAAAAGAAATGCAGTACATTTTTTCGCCGGATAAGAAATTCCGCACATGGAGGAGGCTGTGGATCGCCCTTGCGGAGACGGAAAAGGAGCTCGGCCTTCCGATCACGGATGAACAGATCGAGGAATTAAAGGCGCATGCGGAGGACATCAATTATGATGTGGCAAAGGAACGGGAAAAGCAGGTACGCCATGACGTTATGTCCCATGTGTATGCATACGGAGTGCAGTGCCCGAAGGCAAAGGGGATCATCCATCTGGGTGCGACCTCCTGCTATGTGGGCGATAATACGGATATGATCATCATGGCAGAAGCTCTGGATCTTGTGAAAAAAAAGCTTGTGAATGTACTTTCGGAGCTTGCAAAGTTTGCGGATGAATATAAGGATCAGCCGACTCTTGCATTTACCCACTTTCAGCCTGCACAGCCTACGACCGTCGGGAAACGTGCAACGCTCTGGATGCAGGAGTTTCTGATGGATCTTGAAGATCTTAATTATGTGCGGGGAAGCCTTAAGCTTCTTGGATCAAAGGGTACGACGGGAACCCAGGCAAGCTTCCTGGAGCTTTTTGACGGGGATCAGGAGACCATCGACAGGATCGATCCGATGATCGCCAGGAAGATGGGCTTTGAGGCGTGCTATCCGGTATCGGGGCAGACCTATTCCCGCAAGGTGGACACGAGAGTTCTTAATGTTCTTGCAGGGATTGCGGCCAGCGCCCATAAATTTTCAAATGATATCCGGCTTCTGCAGCATTTAAAAGAGGTGGAGGAGCCTTTCGAAAAGAGTCAGATCGGGTCCTCGGCCATGGCGTATAAGAGAAATCCTATGAGAAGCGAAAGGATCGCCTCTCTTTCCAGATATGTGATGATCGATGCATTGAACCCGGCGGTGACATCGGCAGCCCAGTGGTTTGAAAGAACGCTGGATGATTCCGCAAATAAGCGCCTGAGCGTGCCGGAGGGATTCCTTGCGGTCGACGGTATTCTGGATCTGTGCCTGAATGTGGTGGACGGCCTGGTGGTATATCCGAAGGTGATCGAGAAGCGCCTTATGAGCGAGCTGCCGTTTATGGCGACGGAGAATATTATGATAGATGCAGAGTATACATTTGACAATAATAAAGTTTTATTCTATTTTACAGCAGACGGACGTATTGATTTCAGGGAACT
>CAQNVT010000064.1 GCA_948844705.1 uncultured Dorea sp. | reverse complement strand
TACCTGCACGATTATATAAGAAAGTTTATATTTCACATGCCTACGAATGTGATTGTCATGATCCTAATCTTGAAGCTAAATCCATTCGTTGTGCCGAGGTTCCTAAGGGACCTATCCAACGTAGCTTAGCAGGACCAACAACATTGGCTTGGCTTTTTCATCAAAAATTTGAACTCGGATTACCAACTTATCGCCAAGAGAAAGAATGGTCGTCTTATGGATTAGAAGTAAGTCGGAAAACTCTCTCTAATTGGATTATCCGTGCCTCTTTTGATTGGCTAGAACCTTTATATAAACTATTTCTAGATAAATTACGCCAACAAGAGGTCCTACATGCGGATGAAACATATTATCAGATTTTAAATCGTTCGGATGGAAAACCTGCTACATCAGAGGCTCGAATTTGGTTGATTCGTACCATCAAAGATGTGTCCCATCCCATTGTTTTTTATCACGCCGATTTAACACGTGCGAAGTCAGTGATTTTAGAATTACTTCGTTCGTTCGAAGGATGGCTTCATTGCGATGGCTATTCGGCTTACAAAAATCTACCCAATGTAACCACTGTTGGGTGTTGGGCACATGCACGAAGAAAATTTAAAGAGGTTTCAACAGAACATGGAAAAGCCGAAACAGCCCTTCAGTTCTGTGATCAAATCTTCCGATTAGAAAGAGAATGGATGCATCTTTCCCCTGAAGAACGTCAGGCCCAAAGAGAATCTAAAGTTCGGCCGATCATCGAATCCTTCTATCAATTTATTGAAGGGATTCGTACGGTTAAAGGTAAGTTACAAACCGCGATTGGTTATGCCCAAAATCAAAGGCGGGCACTCATGGAGTTTTTATCAAATGGCCAGTTAGAAGCCTCAAATAATTTGGCGAACAATACGGTCGGAGGATGGTCGCTTATTAACCTGATGACCATGCTTCTGTCGGTAGTATTAGGCGTACTGATCATGCTCATGCAGAACTCCAGATCCTCCGGCAGACAAGACCGGCGCATAAAGGCCGGCGGCGTCATCATAGCGATAGCGTCCTGCCTTGTATTTGCCCTGACCGAAAACATGGCTCAGCCGATGGTTATAGCAGACAGGTGGACGGCGCTGATGCTCGTTCTGGCAGTCATGAACGTATGCGTATTAGTTGTTGAATACGTGACCTCAAGCCGTGAATGTGCATAAGTAATACACATAAAAATAAATGTATAAAAGGGATGCAGCCGCCGGCCGCGGCTGTGTCCCTTTTAAACGTATTTACCTATGGAGAAAATGATGAGAGAATTCTGGAAATTTAAAGCGCTGCTGTTTGAGCTGGTGCTGCGGGATATTAAGATCAAGTACAGAAGATCGGTGCTCGGAGTGCTGTGGACGGTTTTAAACCCGCTTCTGATGATGACGGTCCTGTACCTTGTATTTTCGCGGCTGTTCCGGTTTGACATAGATAATTACGCCATATATATCCTAAGCGGACAGGTGATATTCAATTACTACCAGTCCGCCACGACAGACGCGATGATGGCGATACTCGGCAATGCATCCCTGATTAAAAAAGTATATCTCCCCAAATATATGCTTGTCCTTGCAAAGATCCTGTCAGGGGCAGTGAATCTGGCGGCGTCATTTCTGGCGCTTACGGCGGTGATGGCGCTCACGGGAGGCCGGCCCGGCCTGACGCTCTTCTTTGCGGTGATCCCGTTTTCCTGTCTGATCGTATTTTCCTTCGGGGCAGGGCTTTTTCTGGCGGCGGTAACGGTGCGCTTCCGGGATATCCTGCATCTTTACAGTGTGTTCTGTACGGTTCTTTTTTATCTGACTCCGGTGATCTATCCTTTTTCGATCCTCCCGGATTATATGAGAAAGGTTGTGTATTATAACCCGGTCACGGGCATGACGGATATTTTCAGGGAGATCGTTATGGGCGGGAGCGCACCGGATCCGGGGCGTACGCTGTACTGCGTCCTCGCGGCTCTCCTTATGCTCGGCATCGGTGCGGCCGTCTTTAAAAGACGGCAGAAATGGTTTATTCTTGATATGTAGGAGCTATGCGGTATGGGCAGACAAATCATAGAGGCGAAAAATATTTCCATGAAATATAATCTCGCGTCGGAAAAGATAGACAATATAAAGGAATATTTTGTAAAGAGGATAAAGGGAAATATTTCCTATGATATCTTATGGGCATTAAAAGGCGTGAATTTCCGAATGGAGGCCGGAGAGAGTGTTGCCCTGATCGGCCTCAACGGAAGCGGAAAGAGCACATTTTTAAAGATTCTTGCAGGAGTGCTGGAGCCGACAGAAGGGGAGGTGTGGAGGGGCGGCACGCTTGCGCCGCTTATCGAGCTTGGCGCGGGCTTCGATATCGACCTGACTGCCAGGGAAAATGTATGGTTAAACGGCGCGATCCTGGGACACTCCCGCGCGGTCATGCGGGAGCATTATGAAGAGATCGTGGAGTTCAGCGGGCTTAAGAAATTCATGGACACGCCCCTTAAGAATTTTTCGTCGGGAATGCTGGCAAGGCTTGCATTTTCCGTGATGACCTTCGGCACGCCGGACATCCTGATCGTGGACGAGGTGCTTTCGGTGGGGGATTTTACATTTCAGGAAAAATGTAAGGAGCGGATCCGCAGAATGAGAGAGAATGGGACGGCTATCCTTTTAGTCTCCCACAGCATGGAGCAGGTAAGGGAGATCTGCACAAGGGCGGTGTGGCTGGAAAAAGGAATCATAAGAAGAGACGGACCGTGTCAGGAGGTAACGGAGGAATACCTGTTAAGAGGAGAAGGATAGATGGAAAACAGATTTCATATGCAGTACTGCAGATTTCATGTGACAGAGAGGAACTGTTTCCTGATATGCGGCTTCTGGGAGGAGAACCGCAGGAAGGATGCGGATATCCTGATTTCTCTGGACTATACGCCCGTGCCTTTTGAGGTGCACAGGCAGAAGACGGTCAAGACGCCTGCGGCGTATGTACAGCTGGGGGAATGCGAGGAGAGGTATTTCTTCTGGGTCAGGCTTCCGGAGAATTACAGAAAATATAAGCGGATACGGGTATTTGAACGGGAGGGGTTAAAGCTTCGGGAGCTGTTTTCTTCGGATACGGCGCAGCTTGAGATACTTCAGGACAACATACATATGACGGTGGACGAGGTTTCCTTCGGGGGCAGAGGAACGATCATAAGAGGCTGGTGCATCGCCAGGGAGGAATGGAGCGTAAGGCTCCTGGACCGGTGGGGGAAGGAGGTTCCCTTAAATGTGTCCATGCAGAGAAGGCCGGATGTAGAGCTTGCCTATCCGGAGTGCGGCCGCGACTGGATCCACGGATATATCCTGGAGGCGGAGACCCGGGTTTCCGGCCGTCTGCAGATCGTCACCAGATGCGACGGCAGGGAAGAGACGGTAATGAAGACGGCTTCTCCGTCGCTTTTAAGGAGGGGGTACCGCAAGGCAAAGAAGGCGTCAAGGAAGATTCGGGTCTATTACCAGCAGTTCGGCCTGAAAAAGACGTTAAAGAGAGCAGCGGAGAAGCTTTCAAAAAAAGAAACCGGCACCTACGAAGCCTTCAGGCTCCGGTATTTTCCGGGGAAACGTGACCTGGAAGCGCAGCGGCTGGAGCACTTCGAATGCGAGCCGGAGTTCTCGGTCGTGGTGCCGCTTTACCTTACGCCGCCCCGGTATCTTGCGGAGCTGATCGCTTCCGTACAGGCCCAGACCTATGGGAAATGGAAGCTTTATCTCTCTGACGGAAGCGGGGAGAATTCACCTCTCCAGGATATTCTTAAGAGCTATGCGGCGAAGGATTCAAGGATCCGCGTCATACAGAACGGGCGGAAGCTTCGGATTTCGGAGAATACGAACTGCGCTCTCCTCCGGGCGGACGGAGAATTTATCGTATTCGCGGATCATGACGATACGCTGGCGCCGGATGCCCTCTATGAGTGTGTGAAGGCAGTCAATCAGTTTCCGGACACGGATATCATTTATACGGATGAGGATAAGGTGTCCATGGACGGGAAGGAATACTACCAGCCGCATTTTAAACCGGATTTTAATATCGACCTGCTAAGGAGCGCCAATTATATGTGCCATCTTCTCGTGGTGCGAAAAAAACTCCTCGATCGGACAGGATATCTGAATCCGGAATATGACGGCTCCCAGGACTATGACCTGATCCTGCGGTGCGTCGAGCAGACCAGGCATATTATCCATATACCGAAGGTCCTGTACCACTGGCGCGTCCATCCAAACTCCGTGGCGGGCGACCCGGGCAGCAAGGATTATGCATATGAGGCGGGAAGGAATGCCATACTGGCGCATTACAGGCGGGTGGGGATCGACGCGGAGATCGATTTTGTCTCTCCGGGATTTTACCATTCGGTTTATAAGCTTAAGGAGAATCCGCTGGTATCAGTGATCATTCCCAGCAAGGATCATTACAGGGATCTGGACAAATGTATAAGCTCCATACAGAAAAAGTCGGATTACCGGAATTTTGAGATTCTTGTTATAGAAAATAACAGTGAGGAGGAGGAGACGTGGGACTACTATGAGGAGCTTGCCCGGAAGTATGAAAATGTCCGGGTGATCGAGTATGAGGGCGGTTTTAATTACTCCGCCATCCAGAACTTTGCCGTGCAGAAGGCAAAGGGGGAATATTTGCTGCTCCTGAATAACGACACATGGCTTGAGAGTCCCGGAAGTATCCGGGAGATGCTTGGCTACTGTATGAGAGAGGACGTAGGAGCGGTGGGGGCAAGGCTTCTCTACCCCGATGACACCGTCCAGCACGCAGGAGTGATCGTAGGGCTCGGAGGTGTCGCGGGCCATGCGTTCCTGGGAGCGGATAAGAACGATCCGGGATATTTCTGCAGGATCGTGAGCGCTCAGAATTACAGTGCGGTGACGGCGGCCTGTATGATGGTAAAAAAATCGGTCTACAACGAAGCCGGCGGTATGGATACCGGGCTTCAGGTGGCATTTAACGATACGGATTTTTGTATGCGCGTGCGGGAGAAGGGATACCTGATCGTCTACCAGCCGTTCTCGGTCTGGTATCATGACGAGTCTAAGACGAGAGGCAGGGAAGACACGGAAGAGAAGGTAGAGCGCTTCCGCCAGGAGATCGAATATTTCCAGAGAAGGTGGAAGCAGTTCTTAGAAAGCGGCGACCCCTGCAGGAAGTGAACAACGGGCTTGCAGCCGACCTGGCCGCATGCATGAGCCGTCCCGCACAGGTTGTAAAGGAGAAGAGCACCGAC
>CAQNVT010000063.1 GCA_948844705.1 uncultured Dorea sp. | reverse complement strand
TATGAAGATTCTATTCCAATTGAAGAACATCAAGAGCTTCGGTTCTAAGGTCACCGAGGATAAGGAAGAGGATCAGGTAAAGGTTCCGGATGTGGTCGGCAAATCCGAGGAGGAAGCGAAGGAGATCCTGAAGAAAAAGAATCTGGGGCTTAAGGTCGTTTCAAGAGAGGAGTCTAAAAAGTACGAGGAAGGAGTCGTATGCGAACAGAAGCAGAAGGCGGGCTCCAAGGTTAAGAAGAATTCTACGATCCAGGTCGTGGTAAGCACCGGTCTGGTCGGCGAGGAGATTATCGTGCCGGATGTATCCGGAATGAGCGAAGAGGATGCACAGAGGACCTTGAATGATGAGGGCTTTAAGAATGTCAAATCCGAATATCAATATGATGACAGTGTGCCGGAGGGAGATGTGATCGGCACCACGCCGGCGGCAAATGCGAAGGCGACGGAGGATACGGACATCAAGATGCTTGTAAGTAAGGGCGCCGAGAAGAAAAAAGTTCCGAAGGTAACGGGAATGAACGTGACGGATGCGCAGAATACGCTTGCCGCAGAAGGCCTGAATGCGTATGTACTCTATGAGGCCAGCGAAAGCGTGGCGGTAGATGTGGTGATTTCCCAGGATATAGATGCCGGAAAGAAGGTTGAGTCAGGGACTACGGTGACGATCGTGGTAAGCACCGGCTCGGATAAGGTTTCGATTGAAAGCTTTGTGGGACGTCCTTCCAGCGAATTGGAAGCGTGGGCGTCAGGCAATGAATTGTATACGATAGCGTCAGAGTCCTACACCAGTGACTCGAGATACCCTGCAGGTACAGTGATTTCCCAGTCTCCGACGTCCGGAAAGGTATCAAAGGGTGAGACCATCAGCTATACGGTGAGCTTAGGACCGGAGCCGCAAGAGCCTCAGCAGCCGTCGCAGCCGGACACGGGGAACGGTGACAACGGAGACGCCGGCGATACCGGGCAGTAGAAGGACTGGACAGAAGCATATGCAGGGAAAGATTGTGAAGGGAATTGCCGGATTCTACTACGTACACGTAGTGGGATCCGGTGTTTATGAATGTAAGGCCAAAGGAATTTTCCGGAAGGAAAAGAAAAAGCCCCTGGTCGGTGACGATGTTGAGATCGAGATCTTAGATGAGAATGAGAGGGAAGGAAATCTTACGGGCATTTTTCCGAGAAGAAATGAGCTTGTCCGGCCTGCAGTGGCGAATATCGATCAGGCATTGGTAGTTTTTGCCGCGGCGAAGCCGAGCCCTCATTTTAATCTGCTGGACCGCTTTCTTGTAATGATGAGAAGGAAGGAGATTCCGGTGATACTGTGCTTTAATAAGGAGGATATTGTATCGGAACCGGAGCTTGCGGAATTAAGGGCTATCTATTCCGGCAGCGGGTGCCGTCTTGTGTTCACCAGCGCGAAGGAGGAGAAAAATATCGGCGAGGTAAGGGCGCTGCTAAGGGGAAAGACAACGGCGGTCGCGGGCCCGTCAGGAGTAGGTAAATCCTCCCTCATTAATCTTCTGCAGCCGGAAGCCAATATGGAGACGGGAAGCATCAGCCGTAAGATCGAGCGGGGAAAGCACACGACAAGGCATTCGGAGCTGTTTTGCGTTGAAGAGGATTCCTATATCATGGACACGCCGGGGTTCAGCTCGCTGTATGTCAATGATTTTGAAAAAGAAGAGCTTAAATATTATTTTCCAGAGTTTGCTCCGTACGAGGGCAAATGTAAGTTTGCCGGCTGTGTCCATATTCATGAGCCGGAATGTGCCGTGAAGACGGCAGTAGACAGCGGGGGGATACATACCGTCAGGTATGAGGACTATAAAGATATGTACGAGGAGTTAAAAAATAAGAGGAGGTACTGATTATGAGGTATATTCTGGCGCCGTCGATCTTATCTGCCGATTTTAAAGTATTGGGCAGCCAGATGAAGCTGACGGAGGAAAACGGGGCAGAGTACCTGCATTTTGATGTGATGGACGGGATGTTTGTCCCGAGTATTTCATTTGGAATGCCGGTGTTAAAATCTATCCATACTGCTACGGGGCAGGTGATGGATGTACACCTGATGGTACAGGAGCCGATACGGTACGTAGAGGCATTTAAGGAGGCAGGAGCCGATATTCTGACAGTGCATCTGGAGGCATGTGAAGATATCCGCGCCACAATAAAAAAGATACGGGATTGCGGGATGAAGGCGGGCCTTTCTATCTGCCCGGAGACGGATGTAGAAGAGGCGGAAGAGCTTCTTGGGGAGATCGATATGCTTCTTATCATGAGCGTACACCCGGGTTTTGGAGGACAGAAATTTATTCCCCAGTCGCTTGAAAAGATCTGTACGGCTAGAAAAATGGCAAAGGCTCAGGGGCTTGAGCTCGATATTGAGGTAGACGGAGGAATCGGTCATTTTAATGTCAGAGACGTGCTGGATGCCGGAGTTAATGTTGTTGTGGCGGGATCTGCAGTCTTTGAAGGCGACCTGGCGGAGAATACAAAAAAATTCGTGGAGATAATGAAAAATTATGGGTAAAAGGATTGTAATTATAAGCGGCGGGGAACTGGATGAGAAGTTTGCCCTGTCTGTATTAAGAGAATCAATGGCCGGCTGCGTAATTGGAGTCGATAAGGGAATGGAGTTTCTCTACCGCAATGCCATTGTGCCGAACTATATCGTGGGTGATTTTGACAGTGTGGATCAGAAGATCGGGGATTATTACCGCTATGAGACATCGGTGCCTATCCGTGAGTATAATCCGGTCAAGGATGCGTCGGATACGGAGATCGCGGTAAGGCTTGCCATGACGCTTGGATGCAGTGAGCTGCTGATCCTGGGGGCGACGGGCGGAAGGATCGACCACCTGTGGGCGAATGTCCAGATACTTACCATACCATTCAGGGCAGGGATCGATGCGAAGATTCTTGATCCGAGAAATTGTATCCGGCTGATCGGCAAAGAAACGGTGCTGAAAAAAGGAGAGATGTACGGACCATATTTTTCCCTGTTTCCGCTGGGGCAGGAGGTATATGGATTTAATATCCGGGGAGCAAAATATCCCCTCAGGAATCATACACTGACACCTTATGACAGTTTGTGCGTAAGCAATCAGCTTGAAGAGGACGAGGTGACCATCAGTTTTTCGTCGGGGATTGTGATATTAATGGAAACACGTGACAAGGAGGAAATGAGATAGATGAAACTGGGAATCGTAGGTTTGCCGAATGTGGGAAAGAGTACGCTATTTAATTCTCTTACGAAGGCAGGAGCAGAATCTGCCAACTATCCGTTCTGTACGATTGATCCGAATGTTGGAGTCGTGACGGTGCCGGATGAGAGGCTCAATGTGCTGGGAGAGATGTATCATACAAAGAAGATCATCCCGGCGGCGATCGAATTTGTGGACATTGCAGGCCTGGTAAAGGGTGCGTCAAAGGGGGAGGGACTTGGAAATCAGTTCCTTGCCAACATCCGCGAGGTAGATGCGATCGTACATGTGGTAAGATGTTTTGAAGACAGCAATATCGTGCATGTGGACGGAAGCATTGATCCGCTGCGTGATATCGAGACGATCAATCTGGAGCTGATCTTTTCTGATCTGGAGATCCTGGAGAGAAGGATCGCAAAGACCGCTAAGATGGCAAGAAATGATAAGACGGCGGCGAAGGAGCTTGCTCTTTTAGAGAAGATCAAGGCTCACCTTGAAGAGGGAAGGCTTTCGAAGACCTTTGAGGATACGGCAGACGAGGATGAGGAGGGATGGCTTGCAGGCTATAATCTTCTTACCTGTAAGCCGGTGATCTATGCGGCAAATGTATCGGAGGATGATCTTGCCGATGACGGTGCGGGAAATGACGGTGTAAATAAAGTGCGGGAGTATGCTGCGGGAGAAAACAGCGGGGTGTTTGTTGTATGTGCGCAGATCGAGCAGGAGATCGCAGAGCTTGATGATGACGAGAAAAAAATGTTCCTTGAGGATCTTGGACTTAAGGAGTCCGGTCTGGAAAAGCTGATAAAGGCGAGCTACCGGCTTCTGGGCCTTATCAGCTATCTGACGGCGGGCGAGCCGGAGGTACGCGCATGGACGATCACGGAAGGGACCAGGGCTCCTCAGGCAGCAGGAAAGATCCATACGGATTTTGAGCGCGGTTTTATCCGTGCCGAGGTGGTATCCTATGACGATCTGATCGCATGCGGAACCCATGCGGCAGCGAAAGAAAAAGGTCTTGTCCGTCTGGAGGGAAAGGAATATGTAGTAAAAGACGGAGATATTATGCTGTTTAGATTCAATGTGTAGGAAGGAAGACAAAGCGGTATGGACAAGATGATAGAATTCCCGAATATCGGTATTTATTTGCCGAATGTCGGGGATCATGTCACAGTATTTGGATTTGATATTGCATTTTACGGAATCACGATCGGGATAGCGATTCTGGCAGGAATCTTTATAGCGGCGGCAGAGGCGAAGCGCACGGGACAGAATCCGGAGGATTATTATGACTTTGCGATCTATGCGGTCATATTTTCCATTATCGGAGCGAGGATTTATTATGTTGCTTTTTCATGGGATATGTATAAGGACGATCTGAAAAGTATTCTGAACCTGCGTCAGGGAGGACTCGCTATTTACGGCGGAGTAATCGCCGCGGTCATCTCCGTGTTTGTCTATGCAAAGATAAAAAAAATGTCTCCGGCGCTCATTTTTGATACGGCGGGCCTGGGGCTTGTAGCAGGACAGGCCATTGGCAGATGGGGGAATTTTTTCAACCGCGAGGCATTTGGAGAATACACAGACAGTCTTTTCGCCATGCGGCTTCCGCTATAAAGATTC
>CAQNVT010000062.1 GCA_948844705.1 uncultured Dorea sp. | reverse complement strand
TGTGCGGGTACTGCGGTATGGGGCGGTTTGCGCGTCTGTACCCGGAGCGGACGGTCAATGTCGGCATCCAGGAACAGAGTATGCTCAGCGTGGCGGCGGAATCAGAGGAGATCCTGCTGTCAGATATTGCCTGCGGGGATGTGTTCCTGAAAGGCGGAAGCCCAGGGCATGTCGTCCTTGTGGCAGATGTCTGTGAAAATGAAGAGGGGCAGAAAGCGTTTCTGCTGGCACAGGGGTACATGCCGGCGCAGGAATTCCATCTGCTTAAAAATCCCCGGCATGATAGCGACCCCTGGTATTATGAGCAGGAGGTAAAGTATCCGCTTGCGACGCCGGAGTATACATTTCCGGAGGGGAGCTTCAAGCGGCTGAGTTATCAGAGATAGGGAACAGATATATTGCAGAAATGTGTAGAAAGCAGGGAGGGAGAATATGCAGTATAGAAATGACAAGTATGGAGAGCCGATTTCGATCCTTGGTTATGGCTGCATGCGTTTTACAAAAGAAGGCGGTCATTTTGACGAGGAGAAAGCAGAGCGGGAGTTGATGGAAGCGATAGAAAAAGGGGTGAATTACTTCGATACTGCTTATATTTATCCGGGAAGCGAGGTGCTTTTAGGCAGGATATTTGAGAGGAACCATTGCCGTAAAAAAGTCAATCTTGCTACGAAGCTGCCTCAGTATTTGATTAAATCGGAGGCAGCGTTAGACCGCTATTTTAATGAACAGCTTTCCCGTTTGAAGACGGACTATATTGATTACTATCTGATGCATATGCTCACGGATATCGCCGCCTGGGAGAAGCTTACTCGGCTTGGTATCAAAGAGTGGGTTGAAAAGAAAAAAACAAACGGACAGATACGCAATATCGGATTTTCTTTTCATGGAAATACGGATATGTTTCTTAAGATTTTAGACGCTTACGACTGGGATTTCTGCCAGATTCAGTACAATTATATGGATGAGCACACACAGGCGGGGAGACGGGGGCTTAAGGCGGCGGCAGAGAGAGGGATTCCGGTTATTATCATGGAGCCGCTCCGGGGCGGAAAGCTTGTGGAGCTTCTGCCGGAAACTGCGAGGAAGAAAATCTCGGCGGACCCCAGGCACCGTACTCCGGCGGAGCTGGCTTTTCGCTGGCTTTGGGACCAGCCGGAGGTTACATGTGTATTATCGGGGATGAATTCCCTTGAGATGGTGCAGGAGAATGTGAAGGTGGCATCCGAATCTCAGGTGGGAGAATTCACTGAGGAGGATTTCTCTCTGATTGCATCTGTACAGGAAGAGATACACAAAACTATGAAGGTGGGATGTACCGGCTGCGGGTACTGTATGCCATGCCCGAAGGGGATTGATATACCGTCGGCATTCCGGTGTTATAACCGAATGTACACTGAGCAAAAAGGCTCTGGGAGACATGAATACCTCCAGGTTACGGCATTCCAGAAGGAGATGAGTCTGCCGGAGGTATGTGTAAAGTGCGGGAAGTGTGAAAGCCATTGTCCGCAGCATATAGAGATTAGAAAAGAGCTTAAAAAGGCAGAAAAAGCATTGCTGCCCTGGTATTATAAAATCGGGGTGAAAATTATAAGGTTATTTAAGTTTTGGTAGCGGCAGGGAGTTTGAAATGGATGATTACAAATTTACAGTCATGTGGAAAGACGACGTTATGGCTGATGTGGAACTCTATGATAAACGTAGAAAAGTAAGGATAGAAAAATATAAGAATACATTTCCGGAGAATCCTTTTTACGGAGGAGAGATAACGCCGGAACGGGTATACTGCTTTCTTGAGGGGCGGTGTATGGACAGAAACAGGCCGTGTCTTTCGGAATACCTGAAATGGCTGGGACTTGAGGAGTATAATCCCTATGAGATTGTGAGGATTACACACGGAACTATGTGGGAGGATTTTCAGTGGCTTAAGTTCCCGGGAGAGGAGATTGCCTGGAAGGATGTGAAACTGCGTGACTGATTATAGGATTGACGAGTCTTACAGAAGAAATGATGCAGGATTTTCAAGTCTTGGTGTTGAGAGCAAATACTATAAAGACGGATATTGGTACAAGCAGGATATCAGCGGATATGAAGGGCTGGCGGAGGAAGTGTGCAGCATGGTGCTGCGCCATTCCAATATAGAAAGCTATGTTGAGTACGAGGCATGTACAATCAATGGAAGGTCCGGCTGCAGAAGCAGGAACTTTCTGAAAGAGGGGGAGAAGGAGGCCGAGGTGATAAAGAAGAACAAGATGCTGGAAGTTAAGGAGAAG